>NZ_JBKFBF010000160.1:0-298 GCF_053346035.1 Methylobacterium sp. A54F
CCTGCGCCCTCGGGCGGGGCGGCATCCGGGTCGGCAAGCGCGAGGGCGACGGTGCCTCGCCGCGCGGGCGGTTCCGGCTGCGCGGGGGTGCCTACCGGCCGGACCGGGTCGGGGCGCGCCCCGGCTGCCCGCTGCGCCTGCGGGCGACGCGCCCCAACGACGGCTGGTGCGACGACCCCGCGGATCGCCGCTACAACCGCCCGGTGCGCCTGCCCGTGCGCGCCCGGACGGAGCTGATGTGGCGCGAGGACGTCCTCTACGACGTCGTCCTCGACCTGGACTACAACCGCGCGCCGAT
>NZ_JBKFBF010000161.1:0-298 GCF_053346035.1 Methylobacterium sp. A54F
TGCCGGCGGCGCCGGGTCGGAGAACAGGATCTCGTGGCCGTGCAGAACGAAGTGCTCCGGCGCCGCGTAGCAGCACTGGGCGTAGCCCTGGCAGCGGTTGAGGTCGGCCACGACGCGCAGGGCGCCGGTGTCGGAAGGGCCATTCGGCGGTTCGGGCCGAGGTTCGGGCGAAGGGAGGCCCATGGGGGTGCTCCGCGTCCGTCAGAAGCCGAGACAGGGGCCGGCCTGCCCGTCGGGCTCCGGCATCAGATGCCGGGCCGAGTCCGGCGGCAGGCCGTTCGTCCAGGCCAGGACGTAG
>NZ_JBKFBF010000162.1:0-298 GCF_053346035.1 Methylobacterium sp. A54F
CCGCACGGAGCTCCTGTCCAAGATCGTCGGCATCAACGGGCACGTCTTCGTGACCCCGATCGACAAGCTGTTCACCGACTACGCCGACCTCTCCGAGCGCCTCTCGCAGGTCGGGGGCGTGCCGGCCGCGATCCCCCTCGTCGAGGGGCAGGCCTTCGCCTCCTCCCCCTACGGCGGCAGCGGCGTGCTGGTGCGCGGCGTGCGCGCGGAGGACCTCGACGGCATCGCGGCGATCGCGAAGAACATCCGCGGCGGCACGCCCGCCGGCTTCGACGACGGCTCGGGCGTGGTGATCGGG
>NZ_JBKFBF010000163.1:0-297 GCF_053346035.1 Methylobacterium sp. A54F
GGTCGGTGAGCTCTACGAAACGTCGGTCAAGCTTCATCTCTCGATGCCCCAGCCTTTCAGCCGGAGCCGCAAGGACAAGCCGCCCACGCTTCTCTTCCTCAGATCAACTTGTCAAAGAACACCGGCCCCGAAAGACCAGGCCCGCACCCTTACGCGGACGAACGATCGCCTCGGCGCCTGCGCCGAACAACCCGCTCAGTCTGTGCAAGAGACGTTTCAGCGCCCGGGCCACTTCCGCGGCCGGCGCCGATGAGCAGCGGTATACGGACACCCACCCCACCCGTCAACACCCAAAGT
>NZ_JBKFBF010000164.1:0-297 GCF_053346035.1 Methylobacterium sp. A54F
GAGCAGCGCGGCGGTGGCGTGCCAGTTCGCGGAGGCGACGTCGGCGGCGCCGCCGGGGGGCACGAAGCCGCCGCGTCCCGCGTAGATCCGGACGGGGCCGTCGAGGTGCATGGCGGCCCAGCCCGCGAGCTGCGCCACGCCGTCCGCCCGGTCCGCGAAGCAGTCGGTCAGCCCGCCCGTCATGGTGACCGCGTGGTCCGCCGGCTCGCGGGCCCAGGCAGGCAGCTCGGCGAGGGTCCGGTCCAGGGCCGGCAGGCCCCGCCAAAGGGGGCACGGCGCCTGGATCACGGCGGTGAC
>NZ_JBKFBF010000165.1:0-297 GCF_053346035.1 Methylobacterium sp. A54F
GGGCGAGGCCGGCGAGGAACAGGGCGGTGACGGGGCCGCCCGCCCGGGGGCGGAGGGGCGGCCGCAGGGTCGTGCGAGACGTGTGACGAGGCATCGGCCTCTCCCGTGGCAAGCGTGTGGGCGAGCCCGCCGGCGGGGCTTGCGGCCCCCGGGACTCTCGGATTGCCGAGAGAACGCGTGCGGGGGCGGGGCGGGTTCCCGCCCTACCGCCCGCCGCGGCTGCCCCGCCCCTTGTACTTCGGGCGCTGACCGCCGAGGCCCTGCGTCGAGCGCGGCTTCGGGCGCCCCTGGCCGACA
>NZ_JBKFBF010000166.1:0-297 GCF_053346035.1 Methylobacterium sp. A54F
CCCGCGACCTGCTGCTCGCCCCGGAGCCCGGGGACTTCCTCGACCGCGACCGCGTGCGGCGGATGCTGGACGAGCACCTCGCCCGCACCCGCAACCACGCGGTGGGCCTGTGGCCCCTCCTGACCCTCGAAGCCTGGCGGCGGGCCTGGGGCCGCTGAGGCGACGGCCCGACGCTCCTGGGACCAGGGCCGGCCGCGTGCGCAGGTCCGCCCCGCCCTGCCCCGGTCACCTTGGGTTCGGCCGGGCCTCGCGCTAGGAAGGCCCGGCACGGAGACCCAGGATGGCGATACGCCAGAC
>NZ_JBKFBF010000167.1:0-296 GCF_053346035.1 Methylobacterium sp. A54F
ATCGGCCCCTTGTCGGACGTTGCCCGGATCGCCTGGTTGGTCGCGACCTTGGCGTCGGCGGGCGTGCGCCAGTCGATCAGGTTGTCGGTGATCTGGATCGCCCCGTTGGTGGCAAAGCCCGAGATCGCGATCGCGTCGGCATGCGCCCCGGTCTGGTAGCCGCCCCCGCTGATCAGGTTGCCGGTGATGCGCCCGCTGGCGATCGAGATGCCATCGCTGGGCAGGTCCACGAAGCGGCTGTTGCTCACCAGCGTGTTGGTGCCGAGCCCCAGGATCGGCTGGTAGGCCTTGTCGCG
>NZ_JBKFBF010000168.1:0-296 GCF_053346035.1 Methylobacterium sp. A54F
TAGCCCCTGCGGGGACGCCGGTTGACGCTGACGACGTTGTCGCCCCGCACCTCCTGAACCGGCAGCGCATCGGTGACGGCCTTGGGGATGCCGGCGGCGTCGAGGCCGGCCTCGGCGTACATCCGGTCCGGGCTGGCGTGGTCCTGGTAGGCGTCCGGCAGCGACAGCGTCCGCACCCGGACCCGGCCCGCGCCCAGCGCGCCTCGGCTCGCCAGCAGATGCAGAACCATCGCACCGAAGCCCCCCGTCGAGCCCTCCTCCAGCGTCACCAGGACCTCGTGGCTGCCCGCAAGATC
>NZ_JBKFBF010000169.1:0-296 GCF_053346035.1 Methylobacterium sp. A54F
ACCCGCTCTTCGATCACCCGCGGACGCCCCGCGGATGGCAGTAGCTCGTGCAGTCCAAGGGCGACCTCGCGAGTGCCATGGACGGCATCCGCGACATCGAGCGGTATGGCATCGGCGAGGAAGGCGGGCGCGGGGCGAATGCACGTGGGTGGCTTCCTCGCGTCCAAGCGCCGACTACTCCCGGTCCCGAGCAGGCCGGCTCTTTCCCGAATGGCGCCCCGCGCGTCCTGAAGCGGAACGGCATGCCGGGCATGCCCGGTGAGACCATGGCCGCGGCAGACGCCCGGCGAGCACGC
>NZ_JBKFBF010000017.1:0-91175 GCF_053346035.1 Methylobacterium sp. A54F
AGGCCGCGCCGGCACCCCGGCCCGCGGCGCCCGCCGCTGCCCCCCGTCCGGCCGCGGCGCCGCGCACCGGCACCGTCCTGCGCACGTTGAGCGAGCACGAGCAGGGCGCCCGCGCGGCGGCCCTGGCCGACGCGCAGCGCCGCGAGCAGGAGAACCGCCGCCAGGCCGAGGCCGACGCGCAGGCCCGTCGCGAGCAGGAGCAGGCCGCGGAGCGCGAGCGCCAGGCCGCCGAGGCCCAGCGCCGCGAGGCCGAGGCCCGCCATCGCCGCGACGAGGATGCGCGCCGCGCCGCCGAGGCGCCGGCTGAGGCGGCCCCCGCGCCGCAGGCCGCCAAGCCCGCCGAGGCCAAGCCCGCCGAGGCCAAGCCCGCCGAAGCCAACGCTGCCGAAGCCAAGCCCGTCGAGCCGGTCGCGGCCGCCCAGGCGGCACCGGCGGCGAAGCCCGCTCCGGCTGCTCAGCCCGCCCAGGCCGCCCGTCCGGCCCAGGCGCCGCAGCCCGCGGCATCCGCCCGTCCGGCCGCCCCGGCCGCCGCCCGTCCGGCCGGTACCCCCGTGCGTCCGGCCGCGCGTCCGCCGCTGACGCCGCGTCCGGCCTCGGCCGAACCGCGCCGCACCATCACGGCCGACGTGCGCAAGCCGCGCGACCTGAACTTCATGGCCCGTCCGGCCCCGCAGCCCGAGCCCGAGAAGAGCCCGAGCGCTGCGACCGCCGCCCGTCCCGCCGGCGCCACCGCCGCGCGCCCGGCCGGCCGTGCCGCCGCCACCCCGGCCGAGGACGAGGCCGAGACGAAGCGCGTGATCCGGCGTCCCGGCATGCCGCTCAAGATCATCACGCCGCCCAAGACGCCGAAGTCGCCGGGCGGCGACCGCAACCGCGGCCGCCTCACCATTGCCAACGCCACGGCGGGCGAGGAGGAGCGCACGCGCTCCGTCGCCTCGTTCCGCCGCCGCCAGCAGCGCATGAGCGGCCACCGCCAGGCGGAGCAGAAGGAGAAGCTGTCCCGCGAGGTGACGATCCCGGAGACGATCACGATCCAGGAGCTTGCCAACCGCATGTCGGAGCGGGCCGTGGACGTGATCCGCCTGCTGATGAAGCAGGGGCAGATCCACAAGATCACCGATGTGATCGACTCGGACACCGCCCAGCTCATCGCGGAGGAGCTCGGCCACACCGTGCGCCGCGTCGCCGAGTCCGATGTCGAGGAGGGCCTGACCTCCGACGAGCCGGATCTGGAGGAGGATCTCGATCCGCGTCCGCCGGTCGTGACCATCATGGGCCACGTCGACCACGGCAAGACCTCGCTCCTCGACGCGATCCGCAAGGCGAACGTCGTTTCGGGCGAGGCTGGCGGCATCACCCAGCACATCGGCGCCTACCAGGTGGCGGCGCCCTCCGGCGACCTCATCACCTTCATCGACACCCCCGGCCACGCGGCCTTCACCTCGATGCGCGCCCGCGGCGCCAAGGTGACGGACATCGTGGTGATCGTGGTGGCGGCCGATGACGGCGTGATGCCCCAGACCGTCGAGGCGATCCAGCACGCCAAGGCGGCGGGCGTCCCGATGATCATCGCGGTCAACAAGATCGACAAGCCGGACGCGAACCCGCAGCGGGTCCGCACCGAGCTGCTGCAGCACGACATCCAGGTCGAGTCGATGGGCGGCGAGACCCTGGAGTTCGAGGTCTCGGCCAAGACCGGCGACGGCCTGCCGGAGCTCCTCGAGGGCCTGCAGCTCCAGGCCGAGATCATGAACCTGCGCGCCAACGAGAAGCGCGACGGCGAGGGCACGGTCATCGAGGCCCAGCTCGACCGCGGCCGCGGCCCGGTGGCCACCGTGCTCGTCCAGCGCGGCACGCTGTTCACCGGCGACATCGTGGTGGCCGGCGCCGAGTGGGGCCGCGTGCGCGCCCTCATCGACGACCAGAGCGAGAACGTGCAGTACGCCGGGCCGTCCGTGCCCGTGGAGGTGCTGGGCTTCAACGGCACCCCGGACGCGGGCGACCGCGTCATCGTGGTGCCCAACGAGGCCCGCGCCCGCGAGGTCACCGAGTACCGCGCCCGCGTGAAGCGCGAGCGGCTCGCCGCCCGCACCGGCGGCGCCAACCGCTCGCTCGTCGACATGATGCGCGAGATGAAGGAAGGGGCCGGCCGCAAGGAGCTGCCGATCATCATCAAGGGCGACGTGCAGGGCTCGGTCGAGGCGATCTCGGGCGCGCTCGACAAGCTCGGCAACGACGAGGTCGGCGCGCGCATCCTGCTCGCCGGCGTCGGCGGCATCACCGAGTCGGACGTCACCCTGGCGCAGGCCTCGAAGGCCGTCGTCATCGGCTTCAACGTGCGCGCCCACAAGGAAGCGCGCGAGGCGGCCGACCGGGCCTCCATCGAGATCCGGTACTACAACATCATCTACGACCTCGTGGACGACATCAAAGCCACGATGTCGGGCATGCTGCCCCCGACGCTCCGCGAGGAGCGCCTGGGCGAGGCCCTCATCCAGGAGGTCTTCGAGGTCTCGAAGGTCGGCAAGGTCGCGGGTTGCCGCGTCCAGGACGGCATCGTCGAGCGCGGCGCCCATGTCCGCCTGATCCGCGACAACGTCGTGATCCACGAGGGCAAGCTGAAGACGCTCAAGCGCTTCAAGGACGACGCCAAGGAGGTCACCTCCGGCCAGGAATGCGGCATGGCCTTCGAGAACTTCGAGAACATGCGCGCCGGCGACGTCATCGAGTGCTACCGGGTCGAAGAGATCCGCCGCACCCTCTGATCCCGGCCTCCGGGCCGTCGCGGCGGCTGCGGCACCTGCCGCGGCCGCCGCTTTCTTTTTGACCTCGCCGTCCCCGGACGGCGCGACTGCGAACCGATGCCATGGCTCAGAAACCCACCCAGGCCGGACCCAGCCAGCGCCAGCAGCGCGTGGCGGAGCTCGTCCGGCACGCGCTGGCCGAGGTGCTCCAGCGCGGCGACATCCAGGACCCGGTCCTGGGCTCCCACGTCGTCACCGTGCCGGAGGTGCGGATGTCGCCGGACCTGAAGCTCGCCACCGCCTACGTGATGCCGCTCGGCGGGCAGGACGAGGCGCCGGTGATCGCCGCGCTGGAGCGCAACCGGCGGGTGCTGCGCCAGGAGGTGGCCCGGCGCGTGAACCTGAAATACGCGCCGGAGCTGCGCTTCCGCCGCGACGAGACCTTCGACGAGGCGGCCCGCATCGACCGCCTGCTCCGCAGCGACCGGGTCCAGCGGGACCTCGAGACGGCGCCCGACGCCGAGGCCGACGAACCGGAGGCCGGCCCGGGGCATTGACCCGGCTCCAGGCCCTCGCAGCAACGCAGCAACAGAGCCCGCGGCGTGCCTGCCGGCGGGCGGCGGGTGAACCGGTGCGGCCGGCCCGTCATCGTCCGAGGAACCCATGAGCGACCATCCGCCCGTCGAACGCCCCGCCTCCGCGCCCGAGATGCCTCGCGGCGAGCGCCGGGCCCCCGACAGCCGTCGCCCGCCCCGCGGCGCCCCGCGCCCCGACCGTCCGCGCAAGCGCGACGTCAACGGCTGGGTGATCCTCGACAAGGGCGTCGGCATGACCTCGACGCACGCGGTGGCGATGGTGAAGCGCGCCTTCAACGCCAAGAAGGCGGGCCACGCCGGCACCCTCGATCCGCTGGCCTCCGGGATCCTGCCGATCGCCCTCGGCGAGGCCACCAAGACCGTTCCGTTCGTGATGGACGGACGCAAGGCCTATCGCTTCTCCGTGAGCTGGGGCGTCGAGACCGACACGGACGACGCCGAGGGCCGCCCCGTGGCGACGAGCGACGACCGGCCCACCCGCGAGCAGGTCGAGGCGGCCCTCCCCCGCTTCATCGGCGCCATCGAGCAGGTGCCGCCGCGCTACTCCGCCATCAAGATCCAGGGCGAGCGGGCCTACGACCTCGCCCGCGACGGGGAGGTCGTGGAGCTCGTCGCGCGGCCGGTGCAGATCGACCGCCTCGCGGTGGTCGAGCACGGCCCCGAGACGACGGTGATCGAGGCCGAGTGCGGCAAGGGCACCTACGTGCGGGCGCTGGCGCGCGACCTCGGCCGCGTGCTCGGCTGCCGCGGACACGTCTCGGCGCTGCGCCGGACCCGCGTCGGCCCCTTCGCGGAGGCCGAGGCCTGCAACGTCGCCGCCCTGGAAGCCGCGGGTCCGGAGGCCGGCGCCGCGCACCTGCGCCCGGTGGAGACGGCGCTCGACGCCCTCGCCTCCGTCGCGATCTCCCGCGACATGGCCCTGCGCCTGATGCGCGGGCAGCCGGTGCTCCTGCGCGGCCGCGACGCGCCGACCGAGGGGCGCATCTTCGCGACCTGCGGCGGGATCCTCGTCGCCGTGGGCGACGTGGAACAGGGTGAGCTCGTGCCCCACCGGGTGTTCCACCTCGGCGGGACAGCGCCTCAGCGGCTCGCCTGATCCTCGCCCGCCCGCTCGCGGGCCGCCCGGTCGGCCCGGATGCTGCGGCGGATCGCGACGAGCTGCCAGGCCGCGAGGCCGATCAGCAGGAGTTCGAGGGCGGTCGCGGCGATCACGGCCGCCCCTTGTCCGGGCCGGTCCCGTCCCGGTCGCGGCGGATGCCGCGCTTGAGGACGACGAGCTGCCAGACCGCGAGGCCGAGGGCGAGGGCGAAGACCAGCCCGATGTCGAAGACCGCGAAGAGCGGGTCGGTCACGGCGCAACGCCGCGCGCCAGCGCCTCGCGCTCCCGCAGTACCTCGATCAGGTCGAGCACCCGCACCACCTGGCCCGGCAGGTCGTACCACGGCACGACCCGCGGAAGTGCCGCGGCGCCCTGGGCCGACACCGCCTCGATCAGGAAGGCGACCTCGGGGAGCGGCGGCTCGGCGCAGGCCTGCTCGCCCGGCAGCGGCAGGGCGGCGCGGGCCAGCAGCGCCAGCTTGCGCGCGCCCGGGACGCGGGCGCGCCGCGTGACCGAATCGTACCCGTTCGCCGCGATCACGCTCCCGATCTCGGCATAGATCAGCCGCGCGGCCCGGATCGCCGGGCGGCAGGCGAGCGGCAGGCCCGGGATGCCGGCCTCGGCGCGGGCGTAGAGGAGGTCGGCGGCCGCGAGCAGCCGGGCGACGACGGCGCGCAGGCGCGGATCCGCCGCCCGCATCCCGGAGAGCTCGGCCGCGTCGAGCCCCGCCTCGGCGAGCCAGCTGGCCGGCAGGTAGAGGCGGCCGGCGCGCAGGTCCTCGCCGACGTCGCGGGCGATGTTCGTGAGCTGCATCGCGACGCCGAGGTCGCAGGCCCGGCCAAGCACGGCGGGGTCGCGCACCCCCATGATCAGGGTCATGGCGGCGCCGACCGAGGCCGCCACCCGCGCCGCGTAGGCCGTGAGGTCCGACAGCGTCTCGCAGCGCCGCCCGGCGGCGTCCCAGGCGAGCCCCTCCAGCAGCGCCGCCGGCACCGCGTAGGGGATCGCGTGCCGGGCGACGATGCCGGCGAGCGTCCGGTCGGCGGGGTGGTCGGCCGGGTCGCCCGCGTAGATCCGGTCGAGCCGGTCGGTCAGCCGTGCGACGGCCCCGGCGGTCGCGTCCGGCGCGTCCACCGCATCGTCCGAGAGCCGGCAGAAGGCGTAGAGGCCGTGGGCCGCGCGGCGCACCTCCGGCGGCAGCAGCAGGGCGGCGGCGTGGAAGCTGCGGGAGCCCGCGCGGATCGCGGAGCGGCAGGCCGCCCGGTCGACGGCCGATGCGGCGGGCTCAGGCGTGGACACGCGCATCCGGGACCACCCTGTCGAGCACTCGTGCGGAGGAGAGGACGCCGGGCAGGCCCGCGCCCGGATGGGTGCCGGCCCCGACGAGGTAGAGGTTCGCCACGTCCTCCGAGGCGTTGTGCGGCCGGAACCAGGCGGATTGCGTCAGCACCGGCTCGATGCCGAAGCCGGAGCCCCGGTAGCTCAGGAAATCGTCCGCGAAGTCCTGCGGCGTTGTCACCCGCGAGGTGACGATGGCCTCCGACAGGCCCGGGAGGACGCTCGCCTCCAGCGCGCGCGCGATGGCCGCCCGGTAGGGCTCGGCCTCGCGGGCCCAGTCCTGGCCGCCCGCGAGGTTCGGCACCGGCGCGAGCACGTAGAAGGCGTCGTGGCCGGGCGGGGCCAGCAGCGGGTCCGTCTCGGTCGGGCGATGCAGGTAGAGGCTGAAATCCGGCGCCAGCGCCTTGCGGCGGAAGATGTCGTCGATCAGGCCGCGGTAGCGGGGGCCCATCAGGATGGTGTGGTGGGCGACGTTCGGGTACTTGCGGCGCGTGCCGAAGTACCAGACGAACAGGCCCATGGACGAGGAGGCGCGGGCGAGGCGCCGGTCGCTCCAGCGCCGCCGCGCGGCGGCCGGCAGCAGGTGCCGGTAGGTGTGCGCCGAATCGGCGTTGGAGACGACGAGGGCCGCGCCGATCCGCTCGCCGTCGGCGAGCCGCACGCCGCGGGCGCTGCCGCGCTCCACCAGAATCTCGGCGACCTCGGCGCCGCAGCGGACCGTTCCCCCCTGCCCGCGGATCAGGTCGCAGAGGCCGTCCACGAGGCGGCCGGTGCCGCCCATGGCGAAGTGCACGCCCCAGCGCCGCTCCAGGTGCGCGATGAGGCAGTAGATCGCGCTGGCCCGGAACGGGCTGCCGCCGATCAGCAGCGGATGGAAGCTGAAGATCGTGCGCAGGCGCTCGTCGCGGATGTGGCTGGCCACCACGTCGTAGACGCTCCGGTGCCCGCCGAGCCGCAGCAGGTCCGGCATGATCCGCAGCATGTCGGTGAACGAGCCGAACGGGACGTGGCCGAGCTCCTCGAAGCCGACGCGGCAGATCTCGGCGCTGCGCGCCATGAAGCGCTCGTAGCCCGCGACGTCGGCCGCCGAGAACTTGGCGACCTCCCGGCGCATCGCCTCCGGGTCGCCGCTGTAATCGAAGCTGGCGCCGTCCTCGAACCGGATGCGGTAGAAGGGCCGCATCGGCGCGAGCGTCACGTCGTCGGCCATGCGACGGCCGCACAGCGCCCACAGCTCCTCGAACAGGAACGGCGCGGTGACGATGGTGGGGCCGGCATCGAAGGTGAAGCCGTCCTGCCGGTGCACGCGGGCACGGCCGCCGGGCTGGTCGAGGCGCTCCAGCACGCTCACCCGGTAGCCCCGGGCCCCGAGGCGGATCGCGGCGGCGAGCCCCCCGAAGCCGCTGCCGATAACGACAGCGTGCGGCCGGCGATCGGCCGATGGTTCCGACGTTCTTGACGCGTCGAGTGTCAACATAGTTTGACATTATGGGTGAAGCGCAGCCGGAGGCAAGGGGGTTTCGCGGGGCATCCGGCGCTTCAACCGGGCGGCAGGATGCCGGCGCTCTCCGCCTCGGCGATGACCAGGCCGGCGACCCGCTCCGGCGCCTCCTCGTGCGCGAGGTGGCCGACGTTGCGCAGGGCCTCGACGCGGGCATCGGGCAGGCGCTTTCGCAGCGCGAAGGACACGTCCGGGCTGATCGCCTTGTCGGACAGCCCCACCACCAGGAGCGTGCGGATTCCGAGGCGGCCGAGATCGCGATCGAGGGCGTCGAGGTTCCAGTTCGCCATCATGCCGAGCGCCCCGGCGACGTGGCCGGGGCACCGGAACAGCCGGCCGTAAAGGTCGAGCCCGGCGCCGTCGAGGGTCGAGCCGGTGCCGCGGATCAGCCGCTCCACCGCCGCCCGGTCGGCCGACCAGGCGAAGATGCGCGGCGTGACCGGGTTGAGGAACAGCATCCGGGCCATGCCGGGGAACAGGATGCCGGCCATGCCCGGGAAGGGCTTGAGGGCACCGTTGAGCGCCACGAGGAGGCCCGGCGCGATGCCGCCGTCGAGGCAGAGCCGGGCGAGGATCGCCGCCCCCGCCGAGTGCCCGATCGCGACGCTCGGGTTCGCGCCGAGGGTCGTCAGGAGGGCGCTCAGAGCCTCCGCCATGCCGGGCAATGACAGGCGCCGGTCCGGCAGCGGGTCGGTGAAGCCGTGGCCCGGCAGGTCCGGCGCGACCACCCGGAAGCGGGCCGCCAGCACCGGCATCAGCGCGCGCCAGGAATGGGTCGCCGCCCCGGTGCCGTGGACGAGGAGCAGCACCGGCGCGGCCGGGTCGCCCATCTCCTGCAGGTGCCAGCGAAGGCCGCCGGCCGACACGAACCGGCTCGCCGCGCGGTTCGGCCAGTCCCGTCCCTCGCGGTCCCAGTCCGGCCTGTCCTGCGACGGGGGCATCCTCAAGCCGCGGGGCCCGCGGCCCGCACGGCGGCGCTGAGGCTGCCCGCATCCGCCCGCGGCAGGGCGAGGTAGCGGGCGCCCATCGCCTCGGCGAGGTGGCGCGCCGCCTCCTGCGGGCGGGCTGCGGTGTCGACGAGGAGCGCGCCGAGGCCGGCGGCGCGCAGGGCCCGGGCGGCCCCGAGGGCGTCGGCCGCGGCCTGGGCCCGGCCCGGTTCGCCCGAGCGCGCGACGTTGGCGCGCCCGTCCGTGAGGAGCACCACGACCGGGCTGCCGCCGGAGCGGCGCACCCCGAGGGCGAGGGCGAGGGCCGCATCGAGGCCCGCCGCGAGCGGCGTGCCGCCGCCGCCGGGCAGCGCCGCGAGGCCGCGCTTCGCCCGCACCAGGGAGCGGGTCGGCGGCAGCACGAGGTCGGCGCCCGCGCCCCGGAAGGCGACGAGGGCGACGCGGTCGCGCCGCACGTAGGCTTCGGCCAGCAGCAGCTCCACGGCGCCCTTGGCCTCGGCGAGGCGCTCCAGGGCGGCCGAGCCGGAGGCGTCCACGGCGAAGATCGTCGTGGTCTCGCTGCGGCGGCGGAAGCGGGTGATGCGCAGGTCGTCGGCGCGGATCAGGATGCGGTCGCGGCGCCCGCGCAGGCGCTGCCAGGGGGCTGCCGCCCGCAGGGTCTCGACGAGGGCGAGGCGTCCGCGCCGCGGATCCCCCGCCCGGGTGCCGGCCGGGCGGCCCACGCGCAGCGACGCCGATTCGGCGCCCGCGCGTCCGCCCGCGGCCTGGCGCGCGGCGCCGGCCGTGAGCTGCGCGAGCAGGTTCGGCGGAATCGCGGCGCGCGCCGCCTCCAGCACCACGTCCTCCAGGGCGCGCGCTTCGCTCGCCCCCTCCTCCGCTCCGTCGCCGGTCTGCGGCGGCGGTTCGGCCGCCTCGGGCGGAGTGGCCGGCTCGGGAAGCCGCGTCGCCCGCGGCGCCAGGACGAGCCGGGCGGCGAGCACGAGATCGGCCTCGCTCACCGCGCCGCGCCCCGCGCGCCGGGCGGCCAGGCGCGCCGCCCGCAGGGCGAGGATCGGCGCCCGGAGCGAGGCGATGCCGAGGGCCACCGCGACCTCGCACAGGCGGGAGGCGGGATCGGGCTCGGCGCCGGCGTCGGCCTCCGCGCCGGAAGACTCGTCCATTTGTCGAACGCCCACCTCCGTCAGGTCGACGTCGAAGGCCAGGCGGTCGGCGAGCGCCGCGGGCGCGCGCTCGTCCCCCTCCCCTTCGTCGAGGAGCACGAGGCCGAAGCGGGCCGGCCGGTCCCCGGCGCGGCCGCTGTCGAGGGCGGCGGCGAGGCGCGCGGCGGTGCCGGCGCCCAGGCGCTCGGCCATCGGCACCACCACCAGCCCGCCGTCGGCCTCGGCGAGGAGGCCCGCCTGCGCCACCGGGCGGCCGGCCGCCAGCGTCGCGGCGAGGTCGAGGCCGCCGAGGAGGCGGTCGTCCGATATGCTCAGCGGCAGCCGCCGAAGCGGCGCGCCCGGCGCGAGCCCGGCCCGCAACGCGGCGAGCCAGGCGTCGCGCACCGGGCCGGGGGCCGCCCGCAGGCGGATGCCGCCGAGGCCGTGCGGGTCGGCGGCGAGGAGACGCGCGGCCTCCAGGGCGTCCGACCAGGCTGCACGGCCGCGCTCGCTCACGGAAGCACCTCGGCCACGGCGCGTGCGACCCGCGCCGTCGAGCCCGCCTCGTCGAGGGGGTTGCGGCGCAGGCGGTGGCGCAGGGCCGAGGGCGCGAGGCGGCGCAGGTGCGCGGCCGAGACGGCGGCGGCCCCTTCGAGGGCCGCGAGCGCGCGGGCGGTCCGCATCAGGGTCAGCTCGCCGCGCAGGCCGTCCGTGCCGAGCGCGAGGCAGAGGCGGGAGGCGGATTCGAGGGCCGCATCCGGCACCGCCACGGCGGCGAGGCGCGCGCGGGCGTCCGTGATCGTCCGGGCGAGGGCCCGCTCGGCCGGCGCGTGGGCCGCCGCGAAGGCGGCGGGATCCTGCTCGTAGGCGTCGCGCCGGCGCACCACCGCGATCCGCTCCGGGATCTCGGTCGGCGTCGTCACCTCGACGGCGAGGCCGAAGCGGTCGAGGAGCTGTGGGCGGAGTTCGCCCTCCTCCGGGTTTCCGCTGCCCACGAGGACGAAGCGCGCGGGGTGGCGCACGCTGAGGCCCTCGCGCTCGACGGTGTTCACGCCCGAGGCCGCGACGTCGAGGAGGAGGTCCACGAGGTGGTCCTCCAGGAGGTTCACCTCGTCGATGTAGAGGAAGCCGCGGTTCGCCCGGGCGAGCAGGCCCGGCTCGAAGGCGCGCTCGCCGCGGGTGAGCGCCCACTCGAGGTCGAGGGCGCCGACCACCCGGTCCTCGGTGGCGCCGAGCGGCAGGTCGACCACCGGCACCGGGACGGACCGGCTCCGCCGGCGGCCGGAGGCGGCCGCGCAGTGCGGGCAGGCGGCGGCGGGGCTTGCCGGGTCGCAGGCGTAGGGGCAGTCCGCCACCGCCCGCATCGGCGGCAGCAGGGCGGCGAGCGCCCGGATGGCCGTGGACTTGCCGGTGCCGCGATCGCCGAAGGCCAGCACGCCGCCGATGCCGGGATCCACAGCCGCGATCAGCAGCGCCTGCCGCAGCTCCTCCTGCCCGACGATCGCCGTGAAGGGGAACGGCGCGGGCGCGGCCCGACGGCGCCGGGCGCGCGCCGGCCGCGCCGCGGCGGGCGCCGTCCAGGGCTCGTCGCCATCGGGCGGCGCGGCGGCGTGCGCGCCGCGGCCTTCGTCGAGCATCATGGCGGCTACTCCGCGGCCGCCTTCTGGAGCCCGATGCGGGACCAGACGGCGGAGAGGGACGCGACGAGGTGCTCGATGTCGGCGTCCGTGTGCAGGGGCGACGGCGTGATGCGCAGGCGCTCGGTGCCCCGCGCCACGGTCGGGTAGTTGATCGGCTGCACGTAGATGCCGAACTCGTCGAGCAGGGTGTCGCTGATCGCCTTGCAGAGCACGGGGTCGCAGACCATCACCGGGACGATGTGGCTGTCGTTGGGCAGGCACGGGATGCCGGCGGCGTCGAGGCGCTCGCGCACCTGGGCCACCCGGCTCTGGTGCTGGGCCCGCTCCACGCCGCTCGCCTTGAGGTGGCGGATGCTCGCGGCGGCGCCAGCGGCCACCGCGGGGGGCAGCGAGGTGGTGAAGATGAAGCCGGAGGCGAAGCTGCGCACGAAGTCGCAGAGCCTGGCCGAGCCCGTGATGTAGCCGCCGTGGACCGCGAAGGCCTTGCCGAGCGTCCCCTCGATCACGTCGAGGCGGTGGCTCAGGCCCTCGCGCTCCGAGATGCCGCCGCCGCGCGCGCCGTAGAGGCCCACCGCGTGGACCTCGTCGAGGTAGGTGAGCGCCCCGTGCGCCTCGGCCACGTCGCAGATCTCGGCGATCGGCGCGATGTCGCCGTCCATCGAGTAGACGGATTCGAAGGCGACGAGCTTCGGGCGGCCGGGCTCGATCAGGGACAGCTTGCGGTCGAGGTCGGCCGGGTCGTTGTGCCGGAAGATCTGGCGCTCGGCCCGGCTCGCGCGGATGCCCTCGATCATCGAGGCGTGGTTGCCCTCGTCGGAGAGGACGACGCAGCCGGGGAGCTTGCCGGCGAGCGTCCCGAGAGCCGCCCAGTTCGAGACGTAGCCCGAGGTGAACAGGAGCGCCGCCTCCTTGCCGTGCAGGTCGGCGAGCTCGGCCTCCAGCAGCACGTGGTAGTGGTTGGTGCCCGAGATGTTGCGGGTGCCGCCGGCCCCGGCGCCGCAGCGGTCGAGGGCCTCGTGCATGGCCGCGAGCACGTCCGGGTGCTGGCCCATGCCCAGGTAGTCGTTCGAGCACCAGACCGTGACGGGGCGCGCGCCGTCCGGCCTGTGGTGGGTGGCGTGCGGGAAGCGCCCGGCCTGCCGTTCGAGGTCGGTGAAGACGCGGTAGCGCCCCTCGCGGTGGAGGCCCTGCAGCGCGTCGCCGAAGTAGGCTTCGTAGTCCATCGCGTGTCTCCCCAGGTCCGGTTTCGCGCGGGTTCTTGTGCCCGCGCCTCAGGCGGCGTCGCGGCGGCCGAGATCGGCCGGTTCGCGGGTGGTGACGGAAAGGGCGGCGGGGCCGGGCGCCGCCTCGCGCGCCGGCAGGCTCCACTGCCAGAGGGCGGCGACGGGCAGCGGCAGCATCAGGAACCAGTGCTCCAGGGTGGCCAGCGCCATCAGGGTGGTGAGGATCGTGTAGCCGACGGCCTCGTGGGCGAGGATGTCCTCGGCGAGCGCCGCCCGGCCGAGGAGTGCGGCCGCGATCGTGCCGAGGCTGACCGAGACCGGGAACAGCAGGTTCATGGGCTTCCGGGTGAGGAAGCAGCCGAGGTAGCGCAGGTGGTCGGGCAGGAACTCGGCGTGCAGGTTGCGCACCCCGAGGAACAGGTTGAGCCGGGCCGAGAGG
Organism: Methylobacterium sp. A54F; assembly: GCF_053346035.1. Classification (NCBI taxonomy): domain Bacteria; kingdom Pseudomonadati; phylum Pseudomonadota; class Alphaproteobacteria; order Hyphomicrobiales; family Methylobacteriaceae; genus Methylobacterium; species Methylobacterium sp. A54F. Next base: position 12,667 of record NZ_JBKFBF010000017.1, read on the forward strand.
TTCATCGCCCAGAGCATCAGGTAGGTCCACAGGGCGAGCCGGTTCGGGCCGCCCCAGGTGAGCGCCAGGATCGCGAGGGCGCCCAGCACGATGGCGGCCTCGTGCCAGAGGCTCGTGGCCGCCGCCGCCCGGAACCGGGCGAGGCCCCGGGTGCCCGGCGGGCAGGCATGCGGGGCGGGGCCCGAGATGAAGCCCATGTAGTAGCTCATCTCCTGCCAGCCCCAGACGAGGAGCGCCGCCGTGAAGGCCGTGTAGGCCCCCGCCTCGCTCGCATCCCCCGCGCTCGCGCCGATCATCCAGAGGGCGCCGGCCAGGGCGAGGGTCGCCCCCGCCATGCTCCACGGGAAGGTGCGGCGCGGCAGGTGGTCGAGCAGCAGGATCAGCCCGGTGGAGAACCACCAGACCGCCACCGCGTAGAGGGCCGGCACGGCGTAGGGCGACATCGGCTCTCCCGTCACCAGACCGGCTGCAGGCGGATCTCGGCCGGCATCGGGTTGTCGACCGCCGGCAGCAGCAGGAGGCGCCCGAAGGTCACCGCCGCCCGCGCCGCCTGCCAGGCGTGGGCCACCCGCCCCCCGAGCCCGCCGCGCGCCCGGGCGTCGGCGATCTTGCCCGAGCAGTCGAGCAGCACGTCGAGCAGCGCCTTGAAGCGCGGGTTGTCGAGGTCGAGGGTGAGCGGGAAGGTCTGCCGCGAGATCTCGGAGGTGATGCGGAAGACCTTGAAATCGTACTCGGTCGGGTCGACGCCGAGCGCTGCGTGGAAGGCCGGCCGGCAATGGTCGCGCACGTACATCGTGGCGAAGACGGCGAGCAGGAAGAACTTGATCCAGTAGCGGTTGAGGCCGCTCGTCAGCTTCGGGTTCGCGCGCATCAGGAGGGCGAACGCCTCACCGTGCCGGAACTCGTCGTTGCACCACTTCTCAAACCACTTGAAGATCGGGTGGAAGCGCCGCTCGGGCGTCTTCTCCAGCTCGCGGAAGATCGTGATGTAGCGGGCGTAGCCGATCTTCTCGGACAGGTAGGTCGCGTAGAAGATGAACTTCGGGCGGAAGAAGGTGTACTTCTTGGCCTTCGTCAGGAAGCCGAGATCGACGCCGATGCCGAAGTCCTTCAGCACGTCGTTGATGAACCCGGCGTGGCGCGCCTCGTCGCGGCTCATGAAGCCGAACAGCTCGCGGATGTCGGGGTTCTTGGCGCGCTTGCGCATCTCCGCGTAGAGCACGCAGCCCGAGAACTCCGCGGTGATCGAGGAGACAAGGAAGTCCAGGAATTCCTTGCGCAGCTCCGGGTCGAGGCCGGACATGTCGAGGTCGAACTCGGCATTGCGCACGAAGTGGCGCTTGTTCGGGTCGGCGCGCAGCTCGTCGATGAGAACGGTCCACTCGGCCCGCACCGGCTCGACGTTCGTGCGGTCGAGCTCGGCGAAATCCGTGGTGTAGAAGCGCGGCGACAGGAAGGTCGTCTCCTGCGCGGAGCGGGTCGCCTCGTTGACCGGAACCTTCGGGAGCGGGTGCTTGATCGGAGCGTTCACAGTCTCCTCCTCTCGGTGAAGCTGACCTCGTAGAGCTCGGTGAGCTCGAGGTGGCCGGCGAGCTTGGTCCAGAGGCGCTCGATGCGGCCGGCGCGGGTCACGGTGGCGGTGCGCTGCACGACGAGGCGCTCGCCGTAGGGCACGGAGGTCGGGGCGTCGTGCACCTGCACGGCGTCGCCGGGCTCGATCTCGAAGGGCGCGTCGAGGCTCACGTGGGCGTGGAGGCTCTCGGGCGTCTGCTCGATCTCCACGGTACAGGGCACCTCGACGCTGCGGCGTCCGTTCAGCCAGTCCAGGATCATCGCGCGGTGTCCTCCGTGGAGACGAGTTTCGGCAGGAGCTTCGCGAAGGCGCCGGCATTCGTCGCCCCGAAGGCCTCGAGGTTCACGCGGCGCCCGGTCGTCTCGTCGGTGAGCGCCAGGGTGCCGTCGTCGTACCGGGTGAGCACGAAGGGCTGCTCGGCGGTGAGGCCGGCCCGCAGCCGGGCCTGGGCGAAGCCCCGCAGCGTGGCCCGCAGGAAGTTGTCCCGCCCGGGCTCGACGGTCTCGATCAGCCGCCGCGTGCCCGCATCCTGCAGGAGGATCGACCCGTCCGGGCGGTCCGCGACGGTGAGGGCGACGCTCGCCACCGGGCTCGCCTCGGGCATCCGGGTGATGCCGACATCCTCCGTGCGGCCGACGAGCACCGCCAGCATCGTGAAGGCGAGGAGCGCGCCCGCGCCGATCAGGATCCCCGGCGGGATGGCGCTCTCGGCGGCATGCTCGGACATCACCGTCCCCCCTCAGCGCGAGCCTGCCGCCGCGAGGCGCGGGGGCACGGCGTTCTGCGGGGCGGCGACCGGCGGCCGGGCGACGACGATCGGTGCCGCGGTCTCCTCGCGGGGGTGTGCGGCACCCTGGACGGCGCGGGCGATCAGGGCCGAGACCGCCTCGGCATCCGGCACCGAGCGGAGCATCGGCTGCGGCTCGCTCACCCGCCAGGGCCGGGCATGCGGCCAGAGCTGCAGGTAGGCGATGCGGGTGCCCGCCCGGAGGCGCAGGGCGAAGTCCCCGGTACCGTCCCGGAAGCGGTTGAGGCCGACCTCCTCGATGCTGCCGAAGGGCAGGTTGAGGGTGATCGGCAGGGCGATGCCGACCTGCATGACGAGCCGCCGGTTCGTCACCGTGTAGGTGGTGGTGCGGGCGGTGAGCCAGGCGAGGAACCCGATCAGCGCGAGGCCGAGGGTGCCCCCCGCGAGCGTCAGGCCTGCGGCGCGCAGGCCCGTGAGGGCCGAGGTCTCGGCGGGGGCCGGGAGGGCCGTCCAGAGGGCGAGGCCGCCGAACCAGAGCGCCACGAGGCGCCAGTGGAGGGCCCGCACGGCGATGCCGGCGGCGCTCGGGCGCCCCTGCCAGAGGACGTGCTCGCCCGCCGGAAGGGCCTCGGGCAGGCCGGGGTGGATCGGGGGGGCGCTCACAGCAGGGTCTCCGCGCGGGCGGGGGTGGCGTAGAGCGTGCCAGCGCCGAAATAGGCGACGATCCGCTCCTCTTCGTAGAGGGTCACCGAATCCGGATCCGCGTGGTCCGGGATGCCGGCGAACTGCGCGGCGAGCAGCGCCTCCGTCTTCACCGTGCGGGAGAAGCGCCCGGTGGTGCAGAAGGTAGCGGGCATCAGGACGCGCCGTCCACCCGCGCCGAGCTCCACCTCGTAGTAGCGCACCAGCGCCTCGCCGCGGTCGAGCCAGAGATCGCAGACCACGCCGGCCACGCCCCGGTCCGCCCCGAAGACGGTCATGCCGATGGGGTTCGGGCCGTCCTCGTGCACCACGAAGTGCGTGGCGACCCGCAGCGGGACGATGCGCTTCTCGCCGTCCCAGGTGCGGTCGTAATCGTCGTCGCGGCGCACCCACGAGCCGGGGCCGACATGGTCCTCCATGGGGGAGCCGGTCGGGCTGAGGGGGGCGCCGGGCCAGGGCTCGCGCTTCGCGCCCGAGAAGTTGCGGTCGGGCTTCGTGTCCATCTGCGGCGCGGACTTCACCTTGCCGTCCGAGAGGTGGAACAGCTTCGGCGTGGGGATCAGGATCGGGTCGGGCGCCTTGAGGGTGCCGGTGACCTCGGCCTCCAGCGGGTAGCCCTCGCGGCGGTCCTCCCGGCGCAGCCAGAAGACGAGGCCCGCGAAGAAGATCCAGAACGCGTAGAGGACGACCTGTGCGACGTCGACGTAACCCGTGATTTCACCTCTGGGCATGGCTGAGCTCCATCACTCGGCGCGGACGAAGGGGGCGGCGGAGAGGCGAGCGTCCCTCTCCGTGTGGTCCCTCCGGCGCGCCGGCTCGCGCACGAGGGGGCCGATGGCCACGAGGGTCGCGAACAGCAGCGCGATCTCGATGTGGTAGACGATCAGGTAGCCGATCGAGGCGTCGTTCATCGCCTCGCCGAGGACGCCGGAGACGGCGAGCCCCGAGCCGACGTCGCGCACGATGCCGCTCGCCGCGATGGCGAGGCCCGCCGCGCTCGCCTGCACGGCGCCCCAGGCGCCGAGCGCCAGGCCGGTATCCTCCGGCCCCGCCTGCGCCATCGAGGCCGTGAGCGTGCCGTGGGCGAACAGGCCGCCGCCGAGGCCGATCAGCGTGACGCCGGTGGCAAAGAGCTGCGCCGAGGCGAGCGGGGCCGCGAAGACCACCGCCGAGAAGGCCATGATGCCGACCACCGCGCCGGCGGCCGCCACCCGGAACGGGTCGCCGCCCCGGTTCAGCCAGCGGGCCGCGACGAGGAGGCCGAGGCCGCCGCCCGCCGCCAGCATCGCGGTGAGCGCGGTCGTGGCGGCGACGGAAAGGTGCAGGATCTGGCCGCCGTAGGGCTCGAGCAGGATGTCCTGCATCGAGAAGGCGGCGGTGCCGAGCCCCGTGGCGACGAGGCGGCGGCGGGCCGGGCCGTTGCCCGCGTAGGCCGCCCAGGACTCCGAGAAGCGCGGCCGGGGCGCGTCCGCACCGGTGCGGCCGGGGGCCCGGGCCTCCTGCTTCCACAGGGCGAGGCCGTTCAGGATGATGGTCGCGAGCGCCGCGCCCTGGATCACCTGGATCAGCCGGACGGCCGAGAAGTCGGCGAGCAGGAGCCCGAAGGCCAGCGCGCTCACCATCATCCCGGCAAGCAGCATCACGCAGAGGAGCGCCACCACCTTCGGCCTGGCACGAGCGGGCGCCAGGTCGGTGGCGAGGGCGAGGCCCACCGTCTGCACCGTGTGGAGGCCCGCCCCCACCAGCACGAAGGCCAGGGCCGCGGCGGCCTGGCCGGCCCAGAGCGGGCCGGTGCTGTCGCCCGACAGGAGCAGCAGCGCGAAGGGCATGATGGCGAGGCCGCCGAACTGCAGCAGCGTCCCGAACCACAGGTAGGGCACCCGCCGCCAGCCGAGCACCGAGCGGTGCGTGTCCGAGCGGAAGCCGACGACGGCGCGCAGCGGCGCGAAGATCAGCGGCAGCGAGAGCATCACCGCGACGATCCAGGCCGGGACGGCGAGCTCGACGATCATCACCCGGTTGAGGGTGCCGATCAGCAGCACGGCGGCCATGCCGACGGTGACCTGGAACAGGGAGAGCCGCATCAGCCGCCCGAGCGGCAGCTCGGCGGTCGCCGCGTCGGCGAACGGCATCAGGGCCGGGCCGAGCCGCATCAGGGAGCGGGTCATGGTGCGGCCGCGGCTCATCGGCGCCCCAGCTCGATGGCGTTGGAGAGGTAGAACCCGCTGTTGATCCGGCGCGTGCGGCGAATCGCGAAGCCCGCGAGCGCCGGCTCGGCCGCGATGCGCCGGGCGAGGCCGCCCTGCGTGATCGGCACGATGGCGGGTGCCCGGTCCCCCTTGGGGAACAGCTTGCCGGCCGCGTGCATCAGGGTCAGGAGCGCCGTGCGGGGCGCCACCGTGAAGACCACGGAGCCCCGCGTGCGCCCGCCGAGGGCCGCGAGCGCCCGGGCGATGTCGGGCCCGGCGTAGTGGATCAGGCTGTCCATGGCGACGACGTGGTCGAAGCGCCCGAGCCCCGGATCGAGCATGTCGCCCACCCGGAAATCGATGCGGCCGGCGCCCGGCACGGCGCCGATGCGCTCGCGGGCGAGGCCGATCAGCGTCGGCGAGACGTCGATGGCCACGACCTCGGCCCCGCGGCGGGCGGCCTCCAGGCTGAGCGCCCCGGTGCCGCAGCCGGCATCGAGCACCCGCAGGCCCGTGAGATCCTCCGGCAGCCAGGAGAGCAGCGTGCCCCGCATGGCGTCGCGCCCGGCCCGCACCGTGGCGCGGATGCGGCTCACCGGCGCGTCCGAGGTGAGGCGCGCCCAGGCCTCGACGGCGGTGCGGTCGAAGTAGGTCTCGAGTTGGCCGCGGCGGGCCGCGTAGCTGGGGCTTGTCATCGGGTGCGCCTCAATCGAAGCCGAGGAATTCGAAGAGGTCGCGGTCCTTCATGGGGATCGCGTTGAGCGGCTTGCCGCCAGCCCACAGGTAGGCTGCGAGCCGCAGGTACTCGTTCTGGACGGCTTCGAGCTCGGGCGTCGGCTCCATCTCGAACAGGGTCGACTTCTTGAGGCGGGAGCGGCGCACCACGTCGAGGTCGGGGAAGTGGGCGACCCGCTCCAGCCCGACCGCGGCGTTGAAGCGGTCGATCTCGTCGGTCTTCGCCGAGCGGTTGGCGATGACGCCGCCGAGGCGCACGTTGTAGTTCTTCGCCTTGGCGTGGATCGCCGCGACGATCCGGTTCATGGCGAAGATCGAGTCGAAGTCGTTGGCGGTGACGACGAGCGCCTGCTCGGCGTGCTGCAGGGGCGAGGCGAAGCCGCCGCAGACCACGTCGCCGAGCACGTCGAAGATCACCACGTCGGTGTCCTCGAGGAGGTGATGCTCCTTGAGGAGCTTCACGGTCTGGCCGACCACGTAGCCGCCGCAGCCGGTGCCGGCGGGCGGGCCCCCGGCCTCGACGCACATCACGCCGTTGTAGCCCTCGGCCACGAAGTCCTCGATGCGCAGCTCCTCGGAATGGAACTGCACTGCCTCCAGGGCATCGATCACCGTGGGGGCGAGGCGCTTCGTGAGGGTGAAGGTCGAGTCGTGCTTGGGGTCGCAGCCGATCTGCAGCACGCGCTTGCCGAGCTTCGAGAAGGCGACCGACAGGTTCGACGAGGTGGTCGACTTGCCGATGCCGCCCTTGCCGTAGACCGCGAACACCTTGGCGGTGCCGATCTTCACGGTCGGGTCCAGCTCGACCTGCACGCTGCCTTCCGGCTGCTTGCGGGCTGTGATCGGATTTCTGATGGCGATGTTCATGCGGCGACCTCCCGGCCGATCCCTGGTGTGATGCCTTCGAGCCGGTCCTCCAGCTCCTCCTCGGCCCGGTCGAGAGCCTCGCGCGTCGCCGCGTCGGGGGTCCAGAAGCCGCGCTGGTGCGCCTCGATCAGCCGGTGGGCGACCTTGGCGGAGGCGGTGGGGTTGAGCGCGGCCATGCGCTCGCGCATGGCCGGGTCGAGGACGTAGGTCTCGGTGATGCGCTCGTAGATCCACGGCGCCACCTGGTTGGTGGTGGCCGACCAGCCCACCGTGTTGGTGAGGTGCGCCTCGATCTGGCGCACGCCCTCGTAGCCGTGCCCGAGCATGCCCTCGACCCATTTGGGGTTGAGCATCCGGGTGCGGGTCTCCAGCGCCACCTGCTCGGAGAGGGAGCGCACCCGCCCCTCCCCCCGGGTCTGGTCGCTGATGTAGATCGGCACGCTCTCGCCGCGGGCGCGGGCCACAGCCCGGCCCATGCCGCCGAGCCCGTCGAAGTAGTGATCGACGGACGTGACCCCCACCTCGACCGAATCGAGGTTCTGGTAGGCGAGGTCGACCCGGGCGAGGACGCTCTGCATCAGCGCGCGCTGGGGCGCCGGGCGGCCGGTGCGGCCGTAGGCGAAGCTCTTGCGCTTCGAGAAGGTCTCGCAGAGCTCGGCCTCGTCGTCCCAGGCGCCCGAATCCACGAGGTGGTTGACGTTGGCGCCGTAGGCGCCCTCGGCGTTGGAGAAGACCCGCAGCGCCGCGGTCTCCAGGTCGATGCCGTGCTCGGCCTGGATGGCCAGCGCGTGCTTGCGCACGAAGTTCATGTCCGCGGGCTCGTCGGCGGTGGCCGCGAGGTAGGAGGCCTCCGCGAGGAGCTTCGTCTGCAGGGGCAGCAGGTCGCGGAAGATGCCCGACAGGGTCACCACCGCGTCGATGCGCGGGCGCCCCAGGGTCTCCAGCGGGATCAGGTTCGCTCCGGCGAGGCGCCCGTAGCCGTCGAAGCGCGGCTCGGCGCCGATCAGCGCCAGCGCCTGGGCGATCGGGCCGCCCTCGCTCTTCAGGTTGTCGGTGCCCCACAGCACGAGGGCGACGCTCTCGGGGAGCGGCCGGCCCTCCTCGGCGTGCCGGGCGAGGATGCGCGCGACCTGGCGCGTCGCGTCCGCCACCGCGAAGGCGGAGGGCAGGCGGTAGGGGTCGAAGCCGTGAATGTTCCGGCCGGTCGGGAGCACGGCCGGGTTGCGCAGGAGGTCGCCGCCGGCCACCGGCGGCGCGAAGCGGCCGTCGAGCGCCCGCAGCAGGGCCGGAACCTCGCTGTCCGTCGCGAGGTGCCGGTTGGCCTCCGCCAGGCCCGCGAGGGCGGCCCGCGTATCGGCGTCGTCCGCGAGCCCCGCCGCCGACAGGATCGCGGCCGGGGCCTCGCCCGCCGCGAGCCGCGCGGCGGCCGCGGGCGGCAGGAGGAGCCCGTGGGAGGCCTCCGCGAGGGCGGCCAGCAACTCGGCCCGCTCGGCCTCGGGCGTGCCCGCGCCAACGACGTGCAGCCCGTGCGGGATCAGCGTGTGCTCGAGCTCGGTGATCGCCCGGGCGAGGTCGCCGACCGGCCGGCCGAGGTCGCCGCTCCAGGCGGGCTCGGCCGCCACGAGGTCGAGGGCGGCGGCCTGCGCCTGGATCATCGCCGCGAGGTCGCGCCGCTCGGCGGCCGCCTCGGGGGCGAGGCCGCGCCAGCGCTCGACGGAGGCCTTCAGGTCGATCAGGCCGCGATAGAGCCCGGCCTGGGCGAGGCTCGGCGTCAGGTAGCTCACGAGGGTCGCGGCCGAGCGGCGCTTGGCGAGCGTGCCCTCGGAGGGGTTGTTGGCCGCGTAGAGGTAGACGTTCGGCAGGTCGCCGATCAGCCGCTCGGGCCAGCAGGCGGCCGAGAGCCCCGCCTGCTTGCCGGGCATGAACTCCAGCGCGCCGTGCGTGCCGAAGTGCAGCACCGCGTCGGCGGAGAAATCCTCGCGCAGGTAGCGGTAGAAGGCCGAGAAGGCGTGCGTCGGCGCGAAGCCCTTCTCGAAGAGGAGCCGCATCGGGTCGCCCTCGTAGCCGAAGGCGGGCTGCACCCCGACGAAGACGTTGCCGAACTGCGCGCCGAGGACGAGGAGGCCGCTGCCGTCGGAGAGGTGGCGGCCCGGGGCCGGGCCCCACTGCGCCTCGATCTCGGCGAGGTGTGGCTCGCGGCGCACGTGCTCGTCGGCCCCGATGCGGGCGTGGACGTTGGCCGCGGTGCCGTGGCGGGCCGCGTTGCCGGCGAGGATCCGGTTGCGCAGGTCGTCCACCGTCTCGGGCACCTCGACGGCGTAGCCGTCCTGAGCGAGGCCCTTCAGCACGTTGTGGAGCGAGGCGTAGACCGACAGGAAGGCGGCGGTGCCGGTGGCGCCGGCATTCGGCGGGAAGTTGAACAGCACCACCGCGAGCCGGCGCTCGGCCTTCGGGCGGCGGCGCAGGTCCACGAGGCGGGCGACGCGGGCGGCGAGGCGCTCGGCGCGCTCGGGGTGGACGCTCATGTCGCGGGCCCGGTCCGGGCCGGAGCGGCTGGAGCGGCCGCCGAACACCATCGGCGCGGCGGCGCCGTCGAGCTCGGGGATCGCGACCATCATGGTCGCCTCGACGGGGGAGAGGCCGCGGTCGGAGGCCTCCCACTGCTCGATCGTCTGGAACTCCACCGCCTGCGCGGCGAGGTAGGGCACGTCGAGGTCGCGCAGCATCGCTTCGGCCGCGGCGGCATCGTTGTAGGCGGGGCCGCCGACCAGGGAGAAGCCGGTGAGCGAGACGAGCGCGTCCACCGCCGGCCGCCCGTCGCGGCGGAAGAAGGCCTCGACCGCCGGGCGGTTGTCGAGGCCGCTCGCGAAGGCCGGGACCACCGCGAGGCCGCGGGCCTCGAGCGCCGCGATCACGCCGTCGTAGTGGGCGGTGTTCCCGGCGAGCACGTAGGAGCGCATCAGCAGCAGGCCGACGCGGCCGCGGGCGGGCCCCGCGGGCCGGGGCAGGCGCGCCGGATCCTCGCCGACGCGCGGGCTCATGCGCGGATGGTAGAGGCCGGTCTCGGGATAGCTCAGGGGCGCGGGCGCCGCCGCGATGGCCCGCCAGGGCTCGCGGGGGCCGGCCGCGTAGCGCCCGACGAGGAAGCGCACGAGGCTCGCCACGTTCTCGTCGGAGCCCGAGAGCCAGTATTGCAGGGTGAGGAAGTAGGCCCGCACGTCCTGCGCGGAGCCCGGGATGAAGCGCAGGATCTTCGGGAGCTTGCGGATCAGCGCCATCTGCCGGGCGCCGTTGCCCTGCGCCGGGCCCTTGCCGCGCAGCCGCTTGAGGAAGTCGAGGGCGCCGCGCTGCGACCCGTCCATGGCGAAGCGGTTGAGCCGGGTCGTCTTCACGATCTCGCCCGCCGAGAGGCAGCCGATCATCGCGTCGCACGCCGCGCGGCGGGCGAGCAGGTCCGGCAGCACCGCGCGGACGTGCTCGTCCATGAACAGCATCGCCGAGAGCACGATGTCGCCCCGCGCGATGTCGGCCTTGCAGGCGGCGAGCGCGGCCGGGTCGGCCTCCCAGTCGGCGGCCGCATGGAAGCTCAGGCGCAGGCCCGGCATCTCGGCCGAGAGGTGCTGGCGCGCGCGCTCGACGGCGCTCGCCAGGTGGTTGTCGAGCGTCACGATGACGACGCGGATGTCGGGCCGCTCAGCGGCCGAAATGCGCTTTGGCATCGTACAGGGTCTCGAGGGTGATGAGCGGGAGCGACCGCTCGCGGGCAAAGCGCTCGGTGTTGGCGCGGGCCTTGCCGCGCACGAAGAACGGGATCTTCCTGAGCTCCTTCTCGGCCTCGGCCGCCCATGCGACCGCGCCGTTGACGGTGACCTGCGTGACGGGCTCCGCCACGGCCTCGACCTTGGGGCCGAGGTGCGAGGGCGCCGTGCCGACGAACTCGCGGTCCTCCCGGAACATGCCGAGGAGATGCTCCTCCAGGCCCATCATCAGGGGGTGGACGAGGGTGTCGAACAGCACGTTCGCGCCCTCGAAGCCCATCTGCGGCGAGGTGCGGGCCGGGAAGTCCTGCACGTGGACGGGGGCCGAGATCACCGCGCAGGGCAGGCCCAGGCGCTTGGCGATGTGCCGCTCCATCTGGGTGCCGAGCACCAGCTCGGGCGCCGCCGCCTGGATCGCCGCCTCAACGTCGAGGTAGTCGTCGGTGATCAGCGCCTCGATGCCGTGCTCCGCCGCCTCGGCCCGGACCTCGCGGGCGAATTCCCGCCCGTAGGTGCCGAGCCCCACCACCGTGAAGCCGAGCTCGGCCCGGGCGATGCGCGCCGCCGCGACGGCGTGGGTGGCGTCGCCGAAGATGAAGACCCGCTTGCCCGTGAGGTAGGTCGAGTCGACCGAGCGCGCGTACCAGGGCGCCCGCGAGCCGTGCTCGGCCAGCACCGGGCCGGGATCGACGCCGGCCACCCGCGCGACCTCCTCGACGAACCGCAGGGTCGCCGTGAAGCCGATCGGCACCGTCTCGACCATCGGCTGCCCGAAGGTCTTGCGCAGGTACTCGCCCGCGCTGCGGGCGGTCTCGGGGTAGAGCACGACGTTGAAGTCGGCTTCTGCCAGCCGCCCGAGATCGGCGGGCGTCGCGCCCATCGGGGCCGTCACGTTCACGTCGATGCCGAGGCGGGCCAGCAGCCCGGTGATCTCGGCGACGTCGTCGCGGTGGCGGAAGCCGAGGGCGGTCGGGCCGAGGAGGTTGCACGAGGGCCGGGCCTTCGCGGGCCGCTCGGCCGCGGCGGGCCGGGCCAGCGCCCGCACGAGGCGGTAGAAGGTCTCCTGCGCGCCCCAGTTCTCCTTCTTCTGGTAGGCGGGCAGCTCCAGGGGAATCACCGGCACCGGCAGGGCGAGGGCCTTGGCGAGGCCACCCGGATCGTCCTGGATCAGCTCGGCGGTGCAGGAGGCGCCGACGATCATCGCCTGCGGCCGGAAGCGCTCGTAGGCATCGGCCGCCGCGCGCTTGAAGATCTCGGCGGTGTCGGCGCCGAGGTCGCGGGCCTGGAAGGTCGTGTAGGTGACGGGCGGGCGCTCGCCGCGCCGCTCAATCATCGTGAACAGGAGGTCCGCGTAGGTGTCGCCCTGGGGGGCGTGCAGCACGTAGTGCAGCCCCCGCATCGCGGTGGCGACCCGCATGGCCCCGATGTGGGGCGGTCCCTCGTAGGTCCAGAGCGTGAGCTGCATGGTCCTAGACCTCCAGCCGGGTGCGGCGCAGGAGGGGCCGGGCGAACAGCTCGGCGAGGTCGCCGGCCTGCTCGTAGCCCTGGATCGGCGTGAACAGGAGCTCGATCGACCACTTCGTCGAGAAGCCCTCCGCCTCCAGCGGGTTGGCGAGGCCGAGGCCGCAGACCGTGAGGTCGGCCGCCGCCGCGCGGGCCCGGTCCATCTGGTCGTCGAGGCTCTGACCCTCGACCACCCGGGTGCCGGGGGGCAGCAGGGCGAGGTCCTCGGCGAGGTGCGTCCGGTGCAGGTAGGGCGTGCCGACCTCGGCGAGCCCCATGCCGAGCTCCCGCGCGAGGAAGCGGGCGAGCGGCACTTCGAGCTGCGAATCGGGGAAGAAGAACACCCGGCGGCCGGCAAGCCGCTCGCGATGGGCCTCGAGGGCCGTGGCGGCGCGGGCCCGGCCGGGGGCGGTCACCGCCGCGAATCGCTCCGGCGCGACGCCCCAGGCCTCGGCCGCGGCCTTGAGCCAGAGCGTGGTGCCCTCGGCCCCGAGGGGGAACGGTGCCGGCAGGCGCCGGGCGCCGCGCGCCTCGAGGGCCCGCGCGGTGTCGGCGAGGAAGGGCTGCGCGAGCAGGAAGCGGGTCTCGGGCCCGACCGGCGGCAGGTCGCCCGCGTGCCGGGCCGGCAGGAAGCGCACGGGCGCGATCCCGAGATCGGCGAGGAGGCGCGCGAACTGGTCCTCGACCACGTCCGCGAGGGCGCCGACGACGAGGAGGGAGGCCGGCGCGTCGGCGGGCGCCCGCGGCAGCTCGGGCACGAGGGCGGCCAGGCAGGCATCCTCGCCCTGCGTGAAGGTCGTCTCGATGCCGCTGCCCGAGTAGCTGAGCACCCGCACCCCCGGCGTGAGGCGGCGCGAGAGCCGCTGCGCGGCCTGGGCGAGGTCGAGCTTGATCACCTCGGACGGGCAGGAGCCGACGAGGAACAGCAGGCGGATGTCGGGGCGCCGCTCGATGAGGCGACCCACCACCCGGTCCAGCTCCTCGTTCATGTCGGCGAGGCCCGCGAGGTCGCGCTCGTCGATGATCGCGGTGGCGAAGCGCGGCTCGGCGAAGATCATCACGCCGGCGGCCGACTGGATCAGGTGCGCGCAGGTGCGCGAGCCGACCACGAGGAAGAAGGCATCCTGGATCTTGCGGTGCAGCCAGACGATGCCGGTGAGGCCGCAGAACACGGCGCGCTGGCCCCGCTCCTGGTGGAGCGTTGCCGGGCCGCAGCTCTCCGCCGCGGACGGGACGGGCGCGTGGGCGTTCACCGGGCACCCCCGGGGACCAGGGTAAGGCGCGGGGGCGCCTGGCGCCGGGCGGCGCGCAGCTTCAGGACGAACTGCGCCGCGTTCACCGCGTAGGTCGCGTAGGCGGCGAGCGCCAGCCACATCAGGCCGGTCGTGTCGAGGAGGCCGAGGGCGAGCGCGGCGAGGTAGGCCGTGTGGAGGGCCAGCACCGCCATGCTGACCACGTCCTCCCAGTAGAAGGCCGGGGCGAACAGGTAGCGCCCGAACACCGCCTTCTCCCAGATCGAGCCCGTCACCATGATGGCGTAGAGCACGAGGGTCTTGGCCACGACGGAGAGGTTGGCGGCGGCCTCGCCCTCCCCCGTCGCGAGCACCCGCAGCACCAGGGCGAGGCTCACCAGGAAGACGAGGAACTGCAGGGGCGCCAGGATGCCCTGGACCAGCGTCCACCGGGTCGCATCGCGGCGCGCGCGCTCGGCGGAGGTGTAAAGCGGCGGTGACGTCGGCCGGCCCCTCGGACCCATCGCGTGACCCTTCCCTGCCCATGGTCTGCCTTGCGTGGGCCGACCTTGAATGGGAGCCTAGGGAGGGCTCAGGCGAGTGTCAATCTTGCTTTACGTCCACAAATTATGACAACAATTGATAAGTCCCCGGCCAATGGGCCCATTGCCATTACGGAGGAGCGGCGTATCGTTGCGGTCAAGCCGCCCGGTTCGTGAAGGTGGTATGCCACGAAGCCCGTCTCGTCATGGCCGGTGATCTTTCGATCACTCGCCTTGAGCGACCATGGGAGGGATCGATGGAAGACGCTGGGCGCTCGAAGGAGCGGTCCGCGCACGGCTCGTGGGCTGGCGCGGCATCGGTGTGCGAACCCGGGGACGCGGTCTACCGGTCGGAGCCCGTTCGGGTCGATCGCTGGCACGGGCGCCTCGCCCAGGTCGTGCAGGCCGAAATCATCCCGCGGCTGATGCTGGCCCATAGGAGCGCGAACCTGCGCAGGGCGGGCGGGCGCAAGCCGACGCCGGAGGAGATCGAGGCCTTCTGCGCCGCGCTCCTCATGCCTGATCCCGAAGCGGTCGAGGCCCGCCTCGCGGAGCTGATTCAGGGCGGCCTCGGTCTCGACGGCCTGCTCCTCGACCTCCTCGCGCCCACGGCCCGGTACCTCGGCGGCCTCTGGGAGGAGGACCTCTGCGATTTCACCGAGCTGACGGTGGCCATGGGCCGGCTGCAGCGGATCATGCACGACCTCACCCTCCGGTGCGGCGGCGAGCCGGCCCGCGCGTCGAGCGTGCGCAGCATCCTGCTCGCGCCCTGCCCGGGCGAGACGCACGTCTTCGGCCTGTCGATCCTCGATCGCTTCTTCCGGGACGCCGGCTGGGAGGTGACGGGGACGCAGCTCGATCCGAGCCCGGACCTGTCGGCGCTCGTGGCGCGGAGCTGGTTCGACGTTGTCGGGTTGTCCCTCGGCAGCGAGGTGTTGCTGCCCGTCCTCGCCGAGACGGTGCGTGCGCTGCGCGAGGAATCATGCAACCCGCGCCTGAACATCCTCGTTGGGGGCGCGATCTTTGTGGACAACCCGGGCTACGCGACCCTCGTCGGGGCCGACGCTACGGCGGCAGATGCCCGCCGGGCGGTGTTCCGGGCTGAAAGCTTGCTTGATCTGCAGGCCCGAGCCTGCTGAAAGACCCGTCCGACGGCATCACGAAGTGGTGACTATTGACCAGTCTGGCGAGCAGGGCCGCGCACGCGCCATTCGCGGCACTCCATGAATCCCTCGGCGGCCCCGCCGCCGGACTCCTTGTTGCGGCCGCAACCGACCTGTCCCTCGTCATCGATGCCGGCGGCGTGATCCGCGAGGCGGTGTTCGGCGAACCCGACCTCGCCGCCGAGGGCTGCGCGGACTGGCTCGGCCGCCCCTGGATCGACACCGTGACGGTGGAGAGCCGCCCGAAGATCAACGCCCTCCTGCGGGACGCGGCCACTGGGGCCGTGACGCGCTGGCGCCAGGTGAACCACCCCTCCGGCAGCGGGGCCGACCTGCCGATCCGCTACGCCTCGATGCGCCTCGCGCCGGACGGACCGATCATCGCCATCGGCCGGAACCTGCGCTCCACTGCCGCGCTGCAGCGCAAGCTCGCCGAGACGCAGCAGGCCCTGGAACGGGACTATCTGCGGCTGCGCGGCGCCGAGACGCGCTACCGCATGCTGTTCCAGCTCGCGAGCGAGGCGGTGCTGGTGGTCGATGCCGCCACGCGCCGGGTCACCGAGGTGAACCCGGCGGCGGTGCGCCTGCTCGGGCGCCCGGAGAAGCGCATCCTGGGCCAGGACGCCGTCGACCTCTTCGACGACGGCAGCGCCCGCGACTTGGCGCATCTCTTCACGGGGCTGCGCATCACCGGCCAGGCCGGGGAGATCGAGGCGCGGCTCGGCCAGGGCCGCGGCGGCGTCCAGGTCGCCGCCTCCCTGTTCCGGCAGGACAGCACGACGAGCGCCCTGCTGCGCCTCTCCGGCGGCGAGGCCGCCCTCGGGCAGTCCCCCGCCAACGCCTCCGTGCTCGACGTGGTGGCCGGCATGCCCGAGGGCTTCGTGGTCACCGACCTCGGCCACCGCGTGCTCGCGGCCAACGGCGCCTTCCTCGACCTCGCGCAGGTGGCGACGGAGGAGCAGGCCCGGGGCGAGAGCCTCGACCGCTGGCTCGGCCGCGAGGAGACCGAGGCCTCGGCCCTGTTCGCGACGCTGCGCGAGCACGGCGCCGTGCGCAACTTCACCACCGTGCTGCGCGGCAGCCTCGGCTCCCGCGAGGAGGTCGAGGTGGCCGGCGTCTCGGTGCCGCAGGGCGACCAGCCCTGCCTCGGCTTCACGATTCGCAGCGCCCCCCGCCGCGTGGCGCTCGCCTCCGCGGGCGGCCACGAGTTGCCCCGCTCCGTGGAGCAGATGACCGAGCTCGTCGGGCGCGTCTCGATGAAGAACCTCGTGCGCGAGACGACGGACCTGATCGAGCGCCTCTGCATCGAGGCGGCGCTGCGCATCACCCGGGACAACCGCGCCTCGGCCGCCGAGATGCTCGGCCTCAGCCGCCAGGGGCTCTATGCCAAGCTGCGGCGCTACGGGATCGGCGACCTCGACGCCGCGGACGCGGCCGACGAAGGCGCGCGCTGAGGCGGGGTCCGCGCCGGCGGATGCAGTCCTTCGCAGCTGCGAGAAATAAAGCCCCCGTCCCAGCACAGCATCGATGTCATCTCAACTTGACACGTTGGGCTGTCAGATCTTAGCGTTATGCCATGGCTACGCCGGCTCCAAGCGCATTCGTCGAGCTTCTCAAGCCGATCACGTGGTTCGCGCCGATGTGGGCCTATGCCTGCGGCGTCATCTCCTCGGGCCAGTCCCCGCACGGGCAATGGACGATGATCGCGGCCGGCGTGCTCCTCGCCGGACCCCTCGTCTGCGCCACCAGCCAGGCGGTCAACGACTGGTACGACCGCCACGTGGACGCCATCAACGAGCCGGCGCGGCCGATTCCCTCCGGGCGCATCCCCGGCCGCTGGGGCCTCTACATCGCGGCGGGCTGGACGGCCCTGTCGCTCGCCGTCGCCGCCTCCCTCGGCCCCTGGATCCTCGGCGCCGCCCTGTTCGGCCTCGTCCTCGCCTGGCTCTACAGTGCGCCGCCCCTGCGCCTGAAGCGCAACGGCTGGTGGGGCAACTCCGCGGTGGCGATCTGCTACGAGGGCCTGCCCTGGTTCACCGGCGCCGCCGTGATGGCGGCCGCGGTGCCGGACCGGCGGGTGCTCCTCGTCGCCCTGCTCTACTCGGTCGGCGCCCACGGCATCATGACCCTCAACGACTTCAAGTCCGTGGAGGGCGATGCCCGCACGGGCATCCGCTCCCTGCCGGTGCAGCTCGGGACGGACGCCGCCGCGCGCTTCGCCTGCCTCGTGATGGCGCTGCCGCAGGCCGCGGTGATCCTCTGCCTCCTCGCCTGGGACCGGCCCTGGCATGCCGGGCTGGTGGGGCTGCTGCTCGCCGGCCAGTTCGCGCTGATGCCGCGCCTCCTGGCTGCCCCGCGCGAGAAGGCTGCCTGGTACAACGGCACCGGCACCACCCTCTACGTGCTCGGGATGCTCGCCGCCGCCTTCGCGCTGCGGCCCGTCGTGGCGGGGGCCCTGTGATGGCGCCGTTCCTGAGTTGGACCGCCATCGTCCGCCTCGGCCTCGTCCAGACGGCGCTCGGCGCCGTCGTGGTGCTGATGACCTCGACGATCAACCGCGTGATGGTGGTGGAGCTCGCCCTGCCCGCCGTGGTGCCTGGCGGCCTCGTGGCGCTCCACTACGCCGTGCAGGTGCTGCGCCCCCGCTGGGGCTACGGCTCGGACGTCGGCGGCCGCCGCACGCCCTGGATCGTCGGCGGCATGGCCGCGCTCTGCCTCGGCGGCTTCCTGGCCGCGGTCGCCACCGCGCTTGCCGAGACGCAGCAGGCCGCCGGCCTCGGCCTCGCGGTGCTGGCCTTCCTCATGGTCGGCATGGGCGCCGGCGCGGCCGGGACCTCGCTGCTGGTGCTCCTCGCCGGCGGCGTCGCGCCGGAGCGGCGGGGGGCGGCCGCCACCATCGTGTGGGTGATGATGATCGCGGGCTTCGCCGTCACGGCGCCCCTCGCCGGGCACTTCCTCGATCCGTTCTCGGGCGCGCGGCTCGTCGCGGTCTCGGGCACCGTCTCGCTCTGCGCCCTGGCGCTGGCGCTGGCCGCCGTGTCCGGCCTCGAGCCGCGGGTGCCGCGGGTGGCGGCGGCGGCCGAGCGCAAGCCGCCCTTCCGCGCGGTCCTGGCACGGGTCTGGGCCGAGCCCGAGGCCCGGCGCTTCACGGTGTTCATCTTCGTGGCGATGCTCGCCTACAGCGCGCAGGAGCTGATCCTGGAGCCCTTCGCGGGCCTCGTCTTCGCGATGACGCCGGGCGTCACCACGAAGCTCGCGGGGCTGCAGCACGGCGGTGTGCTGGCCGGCATGCTCGCGGTGGCCGGCCTCACCCTCGGCATCGGCGGCCCGCTCATCGGCTCGCTGAAGCTGTGGACGGCCGTCGGCTGCGCGGGCTCCGGCGCGGCGCTCCTCGGCATCGCCGCCGGCGGCCTCGTCGGGCCGGACTTCCCCCTGCGCATGCTGGTGTTCGCGCTGGGCTTCTTCAACGGCGTCTTCGCGGTCGCGGCGATCGGCTCGATGATGGGGCTCGCGGGTGCGGGCGGCGAGGCGGAGCGCGGCACCCGCATGGGCGTCTGGGGCGCGGCGCAGGGCGTCGCGTTCGGCTCCGGCGGCTTCCTCGGCACCGTGGCGGTCGATCTCGCCCGCCTCGCCCTGCCTCCGGTCAACGCTTACGCGGCGGTGTTCACGGCCGAGGCCGTCCTGTTCGGGGTCGCCACGGTGATCGCCCTGCGGGTGACCCACGCGCAGGCGACCCGCACGCCCCGGCGCGCGCGGCCCGCGACGCTTCAGCTCGAACCCCGCTTCTAGGGAGCCCCTCCGATGCCCGAGCCGACCGAGACCTTCGACGTGGTGGTGGTCGGCGGCGGCCCGGCCGGCGCCACCGCCGCCGCGGACCTCGCCCGCGCGGGGCGCCGGGTGCTGCTCCTCGACAAGGCCGGCCGCATCAAGCCGTGCGGCGGCGCGATCCCGCCCCGCCTGATCCGCGACTTCGCGATCCCCGACCACCTCCTCGTCGCCCGCATCACCTCGGCCCGGATGATCTCGCCGGCCGACAAGCGGGTCGACATGCCCGTGGGCGACGGCTTCGTGGGCATGGTCGACCGCGAGCACTTCGACCCCTGGCTGCGCGACCGCGCGGCGCTGGCGGGGGCCGAGCGGCGCGACGCCACCTTCACGCGCATCACCCGGGAGGGGAGCGAGACCCTCGTCCATTACCGCGCGGGCGCGGCCGAGGAGGCCGTGCGGACCCGCCTGGTGATCGGGGCGGACGGGGCCACCTCGGCGGTCGGGCGCGCCGAGATCCCGGGCCACGCCGCCATGCGGCAGGTCTTCGCCTACCACGAGATCGTCCGCCGGCCGGAGGCCGGTGCCGACGTGGAGGCCACGCGCTGCGACGTCTTCTACCAGGGGCGGCACTCGCCCGATTTCTACGCCTGGATCTTCCCCCACGGCGACACGATCAGCGTCGGCACCGGCTCGGCCCGCAAGGGCTTCTCGCTGCGCGGCGCCATCCGCAACCTGCGCGCCGCGACGGGGCTGGAGGGCGCCGTCACGGTCCGCCGCGAGGGCGCGCCGCTCCCCCTCAAGCCCCTGCGGCGCTGGGACAACGGCCGCGACGTGCTGGTCACCGGGGACGCGGCCGGCATCGTGGCGCCCGCCTCCGGCGAGGGCATCTACTACGCGATGCTCGGCGGCCGCCTCGCGGCCGAGGCCGCCGAGCTCTTCCTGGTCACCGGCCGGGCCGCCGCGCTCCGCCAGGCACGCAAGCGCTTCATGCGCCTGCACGGGCGCGTGTTCCTGATCCTGCGGATCATGCAGGCGGTCTGGTACCGCAACGACGCCCTGCGCGAGCGCTTCGTCTCGATCTGCCGGGACAAGGACGTCCAGCAGCTCACCTGGGACTCCTACATGAACAAGGAGCTGGTGCGGGCCAAGCCCGCCGCGCACGCGCGGATCTTCTTCAAGGACCTCGCGCACCTGTTCCGCTGGGTCTCCCCGTGACGGCTCCCGGTGCGGACTGGATGCCCGTGCTCGTGGCGGCCCTGGTCGCGGTGGCGACGGGCTTCGCGGGCGGCCTGCTCACGGTGACGGGGCCCTGGTACCACGGGCTGCGCCAGCCGGCCTGGAAGCCGCCGGACTGGGCGTTCGGGCCGGTCTGGGCGACGATCCTCGCCTGCGCGGTGGCCTCCGCGGCGATGGCCTGGGGCGCGGCCGATGCGGGTGCCCGGGGGCTGCTGGTGGCGGCCTATGCGGTGAACGTCGTGCTCAACGTCGCCTGGAGCGGCCTGTTCTTCCGCGCCCGGCGCCCGGACTGGGCTTTGGCCGAAGTCGTGCTCCTCTGGCTCTCCGTGCTGGCCCTCGTCGTCGTCACGGCACCGGCCTCGACGGCGGCCGCCCTCCTGCTCCTGCCCTACCTCGCCTGGGTCGGCGTGGCGGCGGTGCTGAACCTCAGGATCGTGCGGCTGAACCGTCCCTTCGGGAGGGCCTGAGATGGCTGCGCTGTTCGCGAGCGGCGGCATCGTCGAGGCGATCCTCGTCCTCGTCGCCATCGAGGCCGCACTGCTCCTCGTCCTGCATTATCGCACCGGGCGCGGCCCCGCGCCGGCGCCGCTCCTCCTCAACCTCGCGGCGGGCGCCGCGCTGATGCTGGCCCTGCGCGCCGCGCTGGTCGGTGCCCCGTGGCCGGCCGTCGCCGGCTGGCTCATCGCCGCCCTCGCGGCCCATCTCGCCGAGATGGGGCTGCGCTTCCGCGCGCCGGGCCCCCGGTCGCTTCGCCGCAGGCTACGAAATCGTGAGGCAGGAACTTCGTCGCGAAAGCTCGCGTTCAACGCGCGAACCGCGCGCTGAACTATCGTTCATCCCCCTCGAACTCCGGAGAATCGGCATCATGCGTAGTATAATCGCCCTTGCCGCAACCTCCGGTCTGTTCCTGGCCGCGGGGCTGGCGGGCACGAAGCCGGCGGCCGCGCAGGGGACGGCGCCCGACGCCGACCTCGTCAAGCGCGGCGAGTACCTCGTCACCGCCGGCGACTGCGTCGCCTGCCACACCGCGCCGGACGGCAAGAAATTCGCCGGCAACTACGTGCTGGACACGCCGATCGGCAAGATCCGCACCCCCAACCTCACGCCCGACAAGGAGACCGGCCTCGGCAACTGGACCGAGGAGGATTTCGAGCGCGCCTTCCGGCACGGCATCACCAAGGACGGGTCCTACCTCTACCCGGCCTTCCCGTTCGGCTGGTACACGAAGGTGGCCCGTGACGACGTGAAGGCGATCTGGGCCTACCTGCAATCGCTGGAGCCCGTGAACGAGAAGCGCAAGCCCAACGAGATCCCCTTCCCGTTCAACATCCGCACGGCGCTCATCACCTGGCGCACGGCCTTCTTCACCCCCGGCGAATTCCAGCCGGACCCGAACGCCAGCGCCGAGGTGAACCGCGGTGCATACCTCGTGGAGGGCCTCGGCCACTGCGGCATGTGCCACAACGAGCGCAAGCTCGTCGGCAACAGCGGCCTCGCCGGCAAGCTCGGCGGCGGCGTCATCGACGGCTGGTACGCGCCGAACATCACGCCCGCCGACCACCAGGGCATCGGCTCCTGGAGCGACGACCAGGTCGTCGTCTACCTCAAGACTGGCACGGCGCCCGGCGACAAGCCCGGCGTGGCCGCCGGACCCATGCGCCAGACCATCCAGGAATCGCTGAGCAAGATGACCGACGCCGACCTGAAGGCGATGGTCGCCTACCTGCGCACCCAGAAGGCCCGCGAGACCTACAAGGTGAAGGACCTCGAGGCCTTCAACCAGCCCGGCGCGCCGGGCGCGGGCGTCTACCTCAGCTACTGCTCGTCCTGCCACAAGCCGGACGGCAAGGGCGTCGAGGGCGCGATCCCGGCCCTGGCCGGCAACACCTCGGTGCAGTCTGCGGGCCCGGAGACCGTCATCAACGTCATCCTCGGCGGGCTGGCGGCGCAGAGCGGCTACGCGCCGATGCCGGCGGTGGGCCAGGGCATGACCAACCAGCAGATCATCGACGTGACCGACTACGTCCGGAACTCCTGGGGCAACGCGGCGCCGGTGATCCGCGACGAGGGCATCGTCGCCACGGCCCGCGACAAGATCAGGACGCAGCTCGCCGGCAACGCGCCCTGCGGGCAGATCGAGCAGGAGGACGTCGCCAAGGCGATCTATTCCGCCGGGTCCGAGGAGGCGCTGAAGGGCGCCAAGCCCGAGGACTTCGTGCCGCGGCTCGACGGGCTGCTGCCCAAGATCAAGTCGGCCGCGCCGGGCGCCAAGGACGACGACATCGTCAACGGCCTCACCTCGGTCTACTGCCGCGTCGCCAAGGACGGCTGGGACGCGGCCAAGCTGCCTTGGCACGCGGCGATCGGCAGCTTCAGCAACGTCGCCTACAGCCAGCTGAAGCACCCCGAGCGGCAGGCGAGCGGCGCCCCGATGCCGACCGCGCCGAAGCCGAACTGAGGGATCGGGCCCCGCGCCCTGCGCGCCCGGGCCACCGCGCCCCGGCTCCCTTTGCCGCAGGCCGCGACCCGGCCGGAACGATCCGATACCCCCCGTGTTGGCCCGCGACGGCCGGCCGGGGGGCCTCGTTCGAGACAGTTGCGACGCGGCGTGGCCGCGCGGTCTCACCCCCTCCCGATCGGCTCACCTCAGCATCAGCCCTTCGGAAGGACGACCCATGGACCTCGGAATCAGCGGACGCGTCGCCGTCATCACCGGCGGCGATTCGGGCATGGGCTACGCCACGGCCGAATACCTCCTGCGCGAGGACGTGAAGATCGTCCTGTCGGACGTGGACGACGACAAGGTGCAGGAGGCCGCCAAGGAACTCGCGCGGCTCGGCGACGTGCGCGCCGTGGCGGCCGACCTCAGCAACATGGCCGGCATCGACAGGCTCAAGGACTTCGCGGACCGGGCCTTCGGCGAGAAGCCGACGATCCTCGTCAACGCCGCCGGCATCACCGGCGCGACGGGCGACTTCCTGGAGATCGACGACGACGCCTGGCTCGAGACCATCCAGGCCGACCTGATGGTGGCGGTGCGCACCTGCCGGGCCTTCATCCCGGGGATGCGCGCGGCCAAGTGGGGCCGCGTGGTGCTGTTCACCTCCGAGGACGCGGTGCAGCCCTACGTCGAGGAGTTGCCCTACTGCGCCGCCAAGGCCGGCCTGATGAATCTGACGAAGGGCCTCTCCAAGGCTTACGGGCCGGACGGCGTGATGGTGAACTCGGTGGCGCCCGCCTTCGTGGCGACGCCGATGACCGACGCCATGATGGAGAAGCGCTCCAAGGAGCTCGGCGTCTCCTTCGACGAGGCGATCGAGAGCTTCCTCGACGAGAAGCGGCCCGGCATGGTGCGCAAGCGCCGCGGCAAGGCTGAGGAGGTCGCGGCCGCCGTCGCCTTCCTGTGCTCCGAGCAGGCGAGCTTCATCACCGGCGAGAACCTGCGGGTGGATGGCGGCGCCGTCTTGACCATGGCGAGCTGAGCCCGCCCGCGCGGGATCCGGCACGGCCCTGACAGCAACGAACGGGGGGAGACGCGCGATGCGCGAGGTGGAGTGTGACGTCGCTGTCATCGGGGCCGGTTCGGCGGGGATCGCTGCCTTCCGCGCGGCCTCCGAGGCCGGGGTCCGGGCCGTGCTGATCGAGCGCGGCCCCGGGGGGACGACCTGCGCCCGGGTCGGCTGCATGCCCTCTAAGCTCCTCGTCGCCGCGGCAGACGCCGCGCACGCGGCCCGCGGCGCCGGCCTGTTCGGGGTGCGCGTGCCGGCCGTGGAGGTCGACGGGCCCGCGGTCCTAGCGCGGCTGCGGCGGGAGCGGGACCGCTTCGTCGCCGCCGTGTTCGACGGGCTCGACGACATCCCGGCGGAGCAGCGCATCGGCGGCAGCGCCCGCTTCACCGACGGAAATGCCCTCGTGGTCGACGATCACACCCGCGTCCGCTTTCGCGCGGCGGTGGTCGCCGCCGGGTCGAGCCCCAGCGTGCCGAAGCCCCTGCGAGACCTCGGCGACCGCGTGCTGACCACCGACACCCTGTTCGAGATCGCCGACCTGCCCGGAAGCCTCGCGGTGCTGGGCGGCGGCCCGGTCGGCGTCGAGATCGCGCAGGCGATGGCGCGGCTCGGCGTCGCCGTGAGCCTGTTCGACGTCTCCGGCGCTCTGGCGGGCCTCAGCGAGCCCGGCCTCGTCGCGGAGGCCGCCGACCTGTTCGGCCGCGAGATCACACTCCACCTCAACGGCGAGGTCACGGGCGGGACCCGGGAGGGCGACGGGGTCCGGTTGCACTGGAAGGACGAAGACGGAGCAGAGGCCAGCGGGGCCTTCGACCGCGTCCTCGCCGCGGCGGGCCGTCCCCCGAACGTCGCCGGTCTCGATCTCGCGGCGGCCGGCCTCCGGCTCGACGACAAGGGGATGCCGGCCTTCGACCCGCGCAGCCTCCTATGTGCGGAGGGGCCGATCCTGATCGCGGGGGATGCCAGCGCGGTACGGCCGGTGCTGCACGAGGCGAGCCGCCAGGGCCGCATCGCCGGGCGCAACGCGGCCCGGATCGCCCAAGGCGAGGCGGCGGAGGCGCCGGACCCCTGGGTCGCCCTCGCCATGGTCTTCACCCAGCCGCAGGCGGCGACGGTCGGGGCGCCCTACGATGCCGACGACCGGTCGCGCGTCGTCGGCCGCACCTCATTCTCCGATCAGGGGCGGGCGCGGGTGGATGGCGTCAACGCCGGCGGGATCGCGCTGTGGGCCGACCGGGAGGGCCGGCTCCTCGGGGCCGAGATGCTCGGTCCGCAGGTCGAGCACCTGGCGCACATCGTCGCCTACGCGATTCAGGATCGATGTCGGGTCCACGATCTCGTCGATCGTCCGGTCTACCACCCCACGGTTGAGGAAGGACTGAGTTCTGCATTGTATGAAATCATACAGGAGCTTGAGAACGATCGGTCCTGACCGGTCCTGAACCCGCGCGCATCTTCGCGATTGCGCTCCGAAACGATTGCGCTGATGCCGGGGGCCGTCCATACCGGTCCGCCGATGAACACGTTCGCTCCTTGATGCCGGCCGCTCACGACGACGTCGCCGCCGACCTCGACGCCGACCTCGACGCCTTGGCGCCGGAGGCGCTCGACCGCCTGGGAGACGGCGTGATCGGGCTCGACGAGTCGGGCCTCGTCACCGTCTTCAACGCCGCGGCGAGTGCCCTGACCGGGCTCGCGGCGAGCACGGTGCTGGGCCGCAGCTTCTTCCGCGAGGTCGCGCCGAGCACCAACGTGCCGGGCTTCCACGGGCGCTTCCTGGCGGGGCTCCGGCGCGGCGCGCTGGACGAGCGCTTCGAGTTCGTGTTCGGCCGCCTGCCGCAGCCGGTCCGCGCCGGCGTCCGGATGTGGCGCGGGCGCGAGCGCGTGTGGCTCCGGCTGTCGCCCCGCGAGAGCCCCGGCGCCGGCACCTCCCGCGAGGCGGTGCTCGCCGCGATCGGCCGGCGGGTACGGGCCGAGCCGGTGGACGCCTCCATCTGCGAGCGGGAGCCGATCCACATCCCCGGCTCGATCCAGCCGAACGCCGTGATGCTCGCGGCCGACACCCGCGGCCTGCGGATCCTCGCCCACAGCGTGAACGTCCACGACGCCGTGCCGGACGACGGGGTCCCGCTCGCCGGACGGCCGCTGGACAGCGTGCTGCCCGCCGCCTTCGTGGCGATGATCCGGGCGCGGCTCGCCAGCGGGACGCTCGACGACGGCCGCAGCATCCGGCGCCTGATCCGCCTCTCGACGGCCCGCGGCGTGCCCGCCTACCACGTCGTCGCCCACGCCCACGCGGACCGCGTGATCATCGAGCTCGAACGGGCGCCCGACGACCCGGAGGACTTCTCGGTCGCGAGCCAGACCGACACCGAGCTGGCGGTGGCGCGGCTGCGCATGGCGGAGACCCTCGCGGGCGCCGCCCGCATCGCCGCCCTGGAGGTCCGTGCCCTGACGGGCTTCGAATCGATTCTGGTCTACCGGTTCGACGCGGAGTGGAACGGCGAGGCGATCGCCGAGGACATGGTTCCGGACTGGTCGCGCCGGCTCCTCGGCCTGCGCTTCCCGGCCTCCGACATCCCGGCCCAGGCCCGCAACCTCTACACGAAGTCGAAGAGCCGCTTCGTGATCGACCGCGACAGCGTGCCGGTGCCCCTCGTCGCCGCGCCGGCCGCCGGCAATGCGCCGATCGACCTCACCTTCGCGCAGCACCGCACCCTCTCGCCGATCCATCTGGAGTATCAGCGCAACCTCGGCGTGAACGGCTCGATGTCGATCTCCATCATGGTCGAGGGCCGGCTCTGGGGCCTGATGATCGGCCATCACCGGCAGCCTCACTACGTGGCGCCCGAGACCCGCGCGGCCGCCACCGTCCTCACCGACGCCTTCGCGATGCGGGTGCAGGAGATCGAGGCCCGCACCCTTTGGGCGGAGCGGCAGGCCCACCTCGACATCGAGGGACGGCTGGTGCGCGAGCTGACCCGCTCCGACGACTTCGTCGCCTCCCTCACCGGCGGCTCGGTGACGCTCCTCGACCTGTTCGGCGCGACCGGCGCCGGCATCGTATCGGGCGAGACGGTGACGCTGATCGGCACCTGCCCGCCTGCGGAGGCGGTGCGCGAGCTCGTCGGGTGGCTGAGGGGCCGGCTCGAACCCGGCTCCGCGATCTTCGCGACCCACGCCCTGCCGACCGATTTCCCCCCGTTCGCTCGGCACCGGGGAATCGCGAGCGGCCTGCTCGCCGCCGTGGTCGACGCCGCGCGCGCCAACATCCTCCTGTGGTTCCGCCCCGAGGTGCCGAGCACGGTCACCTGGGGCGGCGACCCCCGCAAGCCGGTGCTGGCGGGCAGCGGCCCCGTGGCGGTGCTGCCGCGGCGCTCCTTCGAGCGCTGGGTGGAGGAGCGCACGGGCTTCGCCGCGCCGTTCCCCGAGTGGCAGGGCTCGCTCGCCGCCGCGCTTGCCCAGGCGGTGGAGGGCGTGGTGCTGCGCCAGCGCCGCAAGATCGACGAGCTCACCGGGCTGCTGGCCGAGAAGGAGCGCCTCCTCGCGCAGAAGGACATTCTCACGCGTGAGATCGACCACCGGGTCAAGAACTCCCTGCAGATCGTCTCGGCCTTCCTGCAGATGCAGCGCCGTCAGGTCTCCGATCCGGACGCCCGGCAGGCCTTCGCGGAGACCTCCGCCCGGGTGATGAGCGTCGCCCGGGTGCATGACAGCCTCTACCAGGCCGAGAGCGTCGAGGAGGTCGACCTCGGGCAGACCATCGAGACCCTGTGCAGCGACCTCGCCGGCATGGCGGGCGAGGGCCACGCCCTCGACATCTCCGCCGAGCCGGGCCTGATGGTGCCCTACCGCAAGGCCGTGGCGCTCTCGCTGATCGCCACCGAGCTCGTCACCAACGCCTTCAAGTACGCGGGCCGCCCGGGCAGCGTCAGCCGCATCGCCGTCAGCGTCTCGGGGCTCGAGCCCGGCGCCGTGCGGCTGCGGGTCTGCGACGATGGGACGGGCCTGCCCGAGAACTGGGCCGAGGCACGTCCGCAGGGCACCGGCCTCGGCATGAAGCTGATCCGGGCGATGCTCGACCAGATCAACGCCCGCCTCGACGTCGCCAACGAGCCCGGCGCCTGCTTCACGGTCACGGCCTGAGCTTGACCGGACCATCCCTGCACGAGCGCCTGCGCGCCGCGACGGCGCCGGCCCACGCCGCGCTGGAGCGCGACCTCGACTGGCGGGCGCGGGTCGCGACGCGCGCGGGCTACCGCGCCCTCCTCGCCCGGCTCTACGGCTTCCACGCGGTCTACGAGCCGGCGATCGACGCCGGCCTCGCGGACGAGCCTTTCTTCGGTCCGCGCCGCCGGCTCCATCGCCTCGAAGCGGATCTGCGCCACCTCGGCCTGCCGCTGGACGCTGCCGCCGCCCTGCCCCGGCCGGAGGCGATCCTCGCCGAGGGACCGGCCGCGGCGATGGGCGCGCTCTACGTGCTGGAGGGCTCGACGCTCGGCGGTCTCGTCATCGGCGCGCATATCGGCCGCCTGCACGGGCTGTCGGCCGAGGGCCTCGCCTATTACCGCGCGCACGGCCGCGACAGCGCCGCCATGTGGGCGGCCTTCCGGAGGCGGCTCGACGCCGGCAGCGACCCCGAGGCGACGCTCCGCGCCGGGATCGCCACCTTCGAGGCGATGCGCGACTGGCTCTGCGCCGCGCCCGGGAGTCTCAGCGCAGCTCCGGACGCACCCGGTACAGCGTGAAGCGGGGACCCGCGGCCACCGCCGCGAGGCGGGCGGGCAGCGGGTTCGGCGCGGGTGGGCCGACGACGCACAGGTAGGCGTAATCCGCGAGCCAGTTCCGCAGGAAGGCCGGGGTCCCGGCGGGCGCCGGACCCTGCGCGAGGGCGACGAGCCGGGCGACCGGCACCGGTCCGCCGTAAGGCAGCGCCAGGCCCGCGTCGCGCGGCCCCGCCGCGATGGGCTGCTTGCCGGTCGCCGTGAACAGGGTCGGCACGAAGGCGTCGGCGTAGGCCACCGCCAGCACGGGCGCGTGGTAGATCGGATAGCCGGCGAGGTCGGCGAGCGGCGGGTCGAGGGCCTCGCCGCTGTGCCCGATGAGGAGGCGCGCCCCCGGCTCCATCCGCGCGAAGGCCCGGGTCAGCCCGGCGAAGTCGTCCCGGTACGAGGTCCAGACCGCCGCCGTAGTGGCGATGCTCGCGAGCGTCAGCCCCACCACGAGGGCGCCCGCCGCGCGCTGCCAGCGCCGGTCGGGGAAGGTCACGGTGAGGAAGGCCGGCAGGATGAGCGTCGCGGCGACGATCACCCGGATATCGACGAAGGCCGTATCGAGGAGCATCCACGGCATGGCGGCGTAGAGCGCCGCGAAGGCCGCGGCGAGCCAGGGGCCCGGCCCCGTCAGCAGCAGGGCGCCCCGCCGGGCGAGCGCCGCGCCGAGGCAGAGGAGCGCGATGCCGCCGAGGCCGGAGAGCGCGGCGCTGTAGCCGTTGAGCGCGAGGAACGGCCAGAGCGCCTTGAGGTCGAGGTGCCAGGTGCTGCCGGCCCCGCCGACGCTTCCGCCGCCCAACCGCATCAGGCCGAGCACCAAGAGCGCCGGCCCCGCCAGCGTCGCGACGGCCGCGAGGACGGCGCGCCGGCCCGGCCGCGCCGCGCGCGCGCGCCACAGCTCGTGCACGCCGAGGGTGAAGCCGTAGAGCCCGAGGGCGAACAGGTGCGCGGCGGCCAGCAGCACCACGAAGCCCGCATGGGCCGCGAGGCGCAGCCACGGCATCCGCGGGCCGAGGCGCAGCCAGAGCGCGATGCCCCAGAGCGCCAGCCCGAGGCCGAACTCGAAGTTCACGAAGCCCCAGGCGAAGGGCAGGCTGTAGAGCATCAGCACGCCCGCGTAGCCCGAGAGCGCGTGCCGGCCCTTCACCGCCACCTCGATCGCCACGGCGCCGCTCACCACGAGGATCTGGCTCGCCACGAGGAACCACCGGGCCGCCGCCTCGACGCCGACGAGCCGCGCCAGCGCCGGCACGATCAGGTCCATGGCGAGGTTCGGGTAGAGCGCCCAGGCGACGCGGTAGAGCGGGTGCGCCTCCGGCCCACCGTCGCGGGCGAGGAGGTACATGCGGGCGAGGTGGTTCGGATAGTCCACCATCGCGGGGACCGGCGTCGCCAGCACGGGCAGCAGGGCGAGGCCGAGGAGCGCGAGGACCGGCCAAGTCCGCGGCAGCGTTCGCCGCCAAGCCCGCGGCAGCGTTCCCCGCCAAGCCCGCGGCAGCGTTCCGGACGACGGCAGCGCAGCGCTGCCCGGAGCGGCGCTCCGGGGCACGGGGGCTTCGATGGCGCCTGCCCGCGTTGCCAACGCCGTCCTCCTCCGCCCTCATCGGCGGCCGGACCTTAGGCGCGGAAGGGTTAAGGGCGGATGTGCCTGCGGCCGGGACCGGGCGCCGGTCGAACCGTCAGCCGGCCCGCTCCTCGCCGAGAAGCCCTTCGACGAAGGCGCCGAGGCCGGTGCGGCGGGTGCGCCTCAGGCGCTCGGCCGCCAGGATGCCCTGCAGGGCCCTGAAGGCGTTCTGGAGGTCGTCGTTGACGATGACGTAATCGTACTCGACCCAGCGCTGGATCTCGCTGCGGGCGTTGGCGAGGCGCTTCTCGATGGTGGCGGGCGAATCCTCCGCCCGGCGCTCCAGGCGCTGGCGCAGCTCCGCGAGGCTCGGCGGCAGGATGAAGACGGTCACCACGTCCTCGGCGAGCTTCGCGCGGACCTGCCGGGTGCCCTGGTAGTCGATGTCGAAGATCATGTCGCGGCCGCTTGCGAGCACCCGCTCCACGGGCCGTCGCGGCGTGCCGTAGAAGTTGCCGTGCACCTCCGCCCATTCGAGCAGGTCGTCGCGGTCGCGCAGGTCCTCGAAGGCCTCGCGGTCGATGAAGTGGTAGTGGCGGCCGTCGATCTCGGAAGGGCGGCGCGCCCGGGTGGTCACCGAGATCGACAGGTCGAGGCCCCAGCCGCCGTCCTGCGCGATGGCGCGGGTGAGCGTGGTCTTGCCGGCGCCGGAGGGCGAGGACAGGATCAGGATCAGCCCGCGGCGGGCGATGGCCGGCTGGCCCGCGGGCCCGGGCGCGGTTTCGATGGCGTTGCTCATGCGCGCTCGACTGTGGCTCCCTGCGGGCTACTCGACGTTCTGGACCTGCTCGCGGAATTGCTCCACCACGGCCTTCAAGTCGAGTCCGATCCGCGACAGGCTGATGTCGTTGGCCTTGGCGCAGAGGGTGTTGGCCTCGCGCCCGAGCTCCTGCGCCAGGAAGTCGAGCCGCCGCCCGATCGCCCCGCCCCCCGCGAGGAGGTCGCGCGCCGAGGCGAGGTGCGCCCGCAGCCGGTCGAGCTCCTCGCGCACGTCGGCCTTGGCGGCGAGCAGCACCGCCTCCTGGTGCAGCCGACCGGCGTCGAGGTTGCCGGCCTCGATCAGGCTCGCGACGCTGGCGGCGAGCCGCGCCCGCACCGCCTCCGGCTTGCGGGCCGGGCATTCCTCGGCGGCCTCGGTCAGCGTGGCCATCGCATCGATCTGGCCGCGGATGATCTCCTCGAGCTGGCGGCCCTCGGCGCGGCGCGCCTCGACGAGGTCGGCGACGAGGCGCACCACGCCCTCGGCGAGGTCGCGGGCGAGGGAATCGGCCTCGGGCGCCGCCTCCTCCTCGGTCTCGACGACGCCGCGCAGGGACAGGAGCCCGTCGAGCGTCGCGGGACCCAGGCCCTCGGGGCGCGGCACGCGGGCCACGGAGGCCGCGAGGCTCGCGAGCAACGCCTCGTTGATCCGCACGCGCGCGGCGGTCTCCGGCCGGGTCAGGTTGAGGGAGAGCTGGCACTGGCCGCGGGCGAGCGTCTTCTGCAGGGCGGTGCGCGCGACCTCGCCGACGCCGTCGTAGCCGCCGGGCACCCGCACCCGCACGTCGAGCCCGCGCCCGTTGACGCTGCGGACCTCCCAGGCCCATTGCACCGGCCCGCTGGTGCCGGTGACCCGGGCGAACCCGGTCATGCTCGCGATCATCGTGCTGGCGCCCTCGTCGTCGTGGGCCCAGCGCAGTAGCACGGAACGGGGCGGATGGGCGATGCGGGGCCTGCCCCCGTCAGGGCTGGCGCAGCACCGGCACGGTCTTGGGCGAGCCGAGATCGAAGGTCTTGTTGCGCAGGGGATCGAGGCGGGTGCCCTCGGAGGCGTCGAAGCCGCGGCCCCTGGCGGGGCCCGCGCCGTCGAACGCGAAGGCCGCGTTGTTGCCCGGCGCGTAGGCCGAGGCGCGGCCGGGGGCCGTCGTGTCGGCGCCGGGATCGACCTTGTCCACGCCGCCGGCATCGGGCGTCGGTGCGCTCTGGCGGGTCTTCTCGACCTGCCGCCAGCGGGCGACGTTCTTCTGGTGGCCTTCGAGGGAATCCGCGAAGGCGTGGCCGCCGGTGCCGTCGGCCACGAAGTAGAGGTCCTTGGTGCGGGAGGGGTTCGCCACCGCCTCGAGCGCCGCGCGGCCCGGGTTGGCGATCGGCCCCGGCGGCAGGCCCTCGATCACGTAGGTGTTGTAGGGGGTGGCCCGCTCGATCTCGGAGCGCTGGATGCCGCGCCCGAGGGTGCCGCGGCCGCCCACCAGCCCGTAGACGATGGTCGGGTCGGATTGCAGGCGCATGCGCTTGTTGAGGCGGTTGACGAACACGCCGGCAACGCGCGGTCGCTCGTCGGCGCGGCCGGTCTCCTTCTCCACGATCGAGGCCAGCGTCACCATCTCGGCCGGCGTGCGCACGGGGACGTCGGCGCTGCGGCGCAGCCAGATCTGGTTCAGCACCTCGCGCTGCTTCGCCTTCATCAGGTTGACGATCTGCTGCCGGGTGGCGCCGCGCTCGAACTTGTAGGTGTCGGGCAGGAGCGAGCCCTCGGCCGGGATCTCGCCGACCTCGCCGGTGAGCACGTCGTTCTCGTTGAGGCGGACCACGATCTGCTCGCTGGTCAGCCCCTCCGGGAAGGTGATGGCGTGCTGGACCTGGCGGCCGGAGGTCATCGTGTCGATGGCCTCGTTGATGCTCGCATGGGCCTTGAAGTTGTACTCGCCGGCCTTCAGCGGCGGCTTGCCCCCGAAGCGGGCGGCGAACTCGAACAGGCCCGTATGGCCGATCACGCCCTCGCGGCTGAGGATCTCGGCGATCTCGCCGGTGCCGCTGCGGGTCGGGATCACGACGACCTTGTCGGCCGGCAGCGGGCCGGGCTCCTGCACCTGCCGCTGGAACAGGGTGAGCCCGATCATCGCGCCGATGGCGATCACGACCGCGAAGGTGAAGAGGCCGCTGATCGTGGCGAGGAGGCCGCCGCGCTCGCGCTCCGGCTGCTCGGGCGGCTGCGGCGCCGCGGTCGGCTTGATCGCCTCGCCGGGCGAGCGCGGGGAGAGCCGGTGGGGCAGCAGGGGCTCGTCCGAGGTGATCGGCGTCGGCGCGGGCGTCTTGCGTCTGCGGAAGAACATCGAAATCCTGCTCGGGCTCGCGTGCCCCGGCCCGCGGCCCGGCCCCGTCGCCGCCCGCCCGGATCGGGGGGAGCGCCGGGACAGGCTCGCGCGGCGCGCGCCGGAGCCGGTCGCGCATTCAGCACCTTAAGCCGGTTTGTGGCGAAATTGCCGCGCGCGTGAGCAGCCTCAGCGCCGGGCGGGCGGCTGGCAGGCGGCGCAGTAGAAGGTCGAGCGGCCGGCCTGCACCATCCGGGCCACGATGCCGCCGCAGCCCGGGGCCGGGCAGGGCTCGCCGGTGCGGTCGTAGACCCGGAAGGCGTGCTGGAAGGCGCCGGCGCTGCCGTCCGTGTGGGCGTAGTCGCGCAGCGTCGAGCCGCCCGCCGCCACCGCCTCGGTGAGCACGTCGCGGATCACCCCGGCGAGGCGCTTCGCCTGGGGCGTGGGCCGCCCGTCCGCCCGCGCCAGCGTGCCGGACGGGGTCTCGGGGTGGAGGCCCGCCCGGTGCAGGGCCTCGCAGACGTAGATGTTGCCGAGCCCCGCGATCAGGCGCTGGTCGAGAAGCGCGGCCTTGAGCGGCGTGATGCGGTGGCGGAACAGGCGGGCGATCGCTTCTCCGGTCAGCTCGGGGCCGAGGGGCTCGATGCCCATGCCCGCGAAGTGGCGGCAGGTCGCGAGCCCGTCCGTCGGCACGAGGTCCATGAAGCCGAAGCGGCGCACGTCGTTGTAGGTGACGGTGGCGCCGTTCCCCATCGCCATGACGACGTGGTCGTGCTTGGGCCGCCCCTGCGCGCCTTCGAGGTAGAAGTCGCCCGGCGACAGGTTCCGACCGTCCGCCAGCGCCACGTCGAAGCGCCCGCTCATGCCGAGGTGCATGATCAGGGTCTCGCCGGAATCGAGCCCGGCCGCGAGGTACTTGGCGCGGCGGTTCAGGTCCGTGACCGTGCGGCCCTCGAGGCGCTCGCGAAAATTCTCGGGGAAGGGAAAGCGCAGGTTCGGGCGGCGGAGCGTGACGCGGCTGAAGCGGGCGCCGACCAGGGCCGGCGCGAGGCCGCGCCGGACGGTCTCGACCTCGGGAAGCTCGGGCATCGCGCGGGATCTGATGTGTGGACAGCGTCCCCGCCGATATCGCCCCGCTGCGGCCCTCGTGCAATCCGGGCGCGGGGTCGCAGGGGCTGCCGATGGCGGTTCGCGCCGGCCTCCTTTAAGAGCCCAGGTCAGAGCCCAAGGCGGGGCAACGGATGGACGGCATGGGCGCGCCTTCGAACGACGGGACCACGGATTTCGGCTTCGAGCGCGTGGCGCTCGCCGAGAAGCAGGGCCGCGTCGACGACGTCTTCCGGTCCGTCGCCCGCCGCTACGACCTCATGAACGACCTGATGTCGGCGGGGCTCCACAGGGCCTGGAAGGCACAGGTCGTCTCGATGCTGCGCCCCTCCCGCAGCCGGCCCTTCCACCACCTCGACGTGGCCGGCGGCACCGGGGACGTCGCCTTCCGGATCCTCGACGCCGCCGGGCCCGACGCGCATCCGGACACCCGCGTCACCGTCCTCGACATCAACGAGAGCATGCTGCGGGTCGGCGCCGAGCGGGCGGCCGGGCGCTACGACGGGCGGATCGACTTCGTCACCGGCAACGCCGAGAGCCTGCCGCTGCCGCCCGCCTCCTTCGACGCCTACACGATCGCCTTCGGCATCCGGAACGTGCCCCGCATCGACCGCGCGCTGGCCGAGGCCCGCCGGGTGCTGCGCCCCGGCGGCCGCTTCCTCTGCCTCGAATTCTCGAAGGTCGACCTGCCGGTGCTCGACCGGATCTACGACGCCTACTCGTTCCACGTGATCCCGCGGATCGGCGCCCGGGTGGCGGGCGACGCGGAATCCTACCGCTACCTCGTCGAGTCGATCCGCAAATTCCCCTCGCCCGGCAGCTTCGCGGGGATGATCGAGGCGGCGGGCTTCCGCCACGTCACCCACCGTCTCCTGTCCGGCGGGATCGTCGCGGTCCATTCCGGCTGGAAGGTCTCGTAGGGGGTGCTCGGCGCGGTCTTCCATCTCGCCCGCGGGGCCCATGTGGGCTTCGTCCTCGCCCGCGAGGGCGGGCTGTCCTTCATGGACCCCTCGCAGCTGCCGCCGCACCTGCGCCTCGCCCTGAAGCTGGGGCGGATGCTGGAGCGGCCGGGCCTCGGCGACGGGGCGGCCCGGCTCTCCGCGGCGCTGACGCGGCTCGGGCCCTCCTACGTCAAGTTCGGCCAGTTCCTGGCGACGCGCCCCGACATCGTCGGCATGCGGGCGGCCCGCGACCTGGAGCGCCTGCAGGACCGGGTGCCCCCCTTCCCGCAGGGCCAGGCCATCCGGGTGGTGGAGGCGGCCTTCGACAAGCCGATCCGCGAACTGTTCGCGAGCTTCAGCGAGCCGATCGCCGCGGCCTCGATCGCGCAGGTCCACAAGGCCACCGTGCTGGACGCGGACGGCACGCAGCGGACGCTCGCCGTCAAGATCATGCGTCCCGGGGTGCGCGAGCGCTTCCAGCGCGACCTGCAGGCGATGCGCTTCATGGCCCGCGTCGTCCACGCGCTCTCGCCCCAGGCCGAGCGCCTACGCCCCCGGGAGGTGGTCGAGATCCTCGCCCGCTCGGTGACCATGGAGATGGACTTCCGGCTCGAGGCCGCCGCCGCGTCCGAACTCGCCCAGAACACCCGCGACGACCACGGCTTCCGGGTGCCCAAGCCCGAATGGGAGCTCACCGCCCGGGACGTGCTGTCGAGCGAGTGGATCGACGGCATCCGCCTCAGCGACCAGGCCGCCATCGCGGCGGCCGGGCACGACCCCCGCGCGGTCGGGCGCGAGGTCATCCAGTCGTTCCTGCGCCAGGCGATCCGCGACGGGTTCTTCCACGCCGACATGCACCAGGGCAACCTGTTCGTGGACGCGGAAGGCCGCCTCGTCGCGGTGGATTTTGGCATCATGGGCCGGCTCGGTGTGCTGGAGCGGCGCTTCCTCGCCGAGATCCTGCTCGGCTTCATCCTGCGCGACTACCGGCGGGTGGCGCAGGTCCACTTCGAGGCCGGCTACGTGCCGCGCCACCACTCCGTCGACGACTTCGCCCAGGCGATCCGCGCGATCGGCGAGCCGATCCACCAGCGCCGCGCCGACGAGATCTCGATGGCGAAGGTGCTCACCCTGCTGTTCGACGTGACGGCGCTGTTCGACATGAGCACGCGCACCGAGCTGGTGATGCTGCAGAAGACCATGGTGGTGGTGGAAGGCGTCGCCCGCTCGCTGGATCCCCAGCTCGACATGTGGACCGGCGCCGAGCCGGTGGTGCGGACCTGGATCGCCCGCAACCTCGGGCCGATCGGCCGCGTCGAGCAGGCGGGCCGGGCGGCGCTGACCATCGCCGAGGTGGTGGCCGACGTGCCCGACCTCGCTCAGCGCCTGAAGCGGATCCTGGTGCGCCTCGACGAATCCGGCAGCGGCGACGCCCACCGCCTGGAACGGGCCGCCCGCAACGAACGCCGCCGGGCGATCTGGTCGACGGCGGCCCTGTGGGCCATCGCCATCGGTGCGCTCGTGATGGCGTTCCGGTAGGATCCTGCCATGGACCGCCCGCTCGCCGACCGCCGCATCCTCCTCGTCATCGGCGGGGGCATCGCGGCCTACAAGTCCCTGGACCTGATCCGCCGGCTGCGGGAGCGCGGGGCCCGGGTTCGCCCCGTCCTGACGCAAGGGGCGCAGGAATTCGTGACGCCGCTCGCCGCCGCCTCGCTCGCCGGGGAGCGGGCCCACACGGACCTGTTCGACCGGGCGGATGAGGCCGATATCGGCCACATCAAGCTCGCCCGCGACGCCGACGCGGTGGTGGTGGCGCCTGCCACCGCCAACCTGATGGCGCGCCTCGCCGGTGGACACGCCCCCGACCTCGCCTCGACGGTGCTTCTCGCCACCACGCTGCCGATCCTGATCGCGCCGGCCATGAACGTGCGGATGTGGCTGCACCCGGCGACGCAGCGCAACCTCGCGACCCTGCGGGGCGACGGCGTGCGCGTCGTCGGCCCGAACGAGGGCGCCATGGCGGAGGCGGAGACCGGGCCGGGACGCATGGCCGAGCCCGCCGAGATCGCGGACGCCGTCGCGGCGCTCCTCGCGGAGGACGGGGCCGGCGGCATCGGCTTCCTGGCGGGGCGGACCAAGCGGGGGGCTCTGGCGGGGCGCCACGTCCTCGTCACCTCCGGGCCGACGCACGAGCCGATCGATCCCGTGCGCTACCTCGCCAACCGCTCCTCCGGCCGGCAGGGGCACGCCATCGCGGCGGCGGCGGCCGAGGCCGGCGCCCGCGTCACCCTCGTGTCGGGCCCGGTCGCGATCCCCGATCCCGCCGGCGTCACGGTGGTGCGGGTCGAGACCGCGCGGGAGATGCTGGTGGCGGTGGAGGCGGCGCTGCCGGCCGAGATCGCGGTGTTCGCCGCCGCCGTCGCGGACTGGCGCCCGGCGGCGGCCGGCGCCGGCAAGATCAAGAAGGACGGCCTCGCCCCGGCGCCGCTGGCGCTCGCCGAGAACCCCGACATCCTGGCCACCGTCGCGCACCGCACCGAGGGGCGGCCGCCCCTCGTCGTCGGCTTCGCGGCCGAGACCGACGCGGTGCTGGAGCACGCCCGGGCCAAGATCGCCCGCAAGGGCTGCGACCTCCTCGTCGCCAACGACGTCTCGGCGGCGGGCGGCGTGATGGGGGGTGCGCGCAATACCGTCCACCTCCTCACCCGCGACGGCGCGGTCGAGACCTGGCCGACCCTCGACAAGGACGAGGTGGCCCGTCGCCTCATCGAGCGGTTCGGGGGCATGCTGCCCCGCTGAGGGGCCTTCGCCCGGGGGCGGGGCCTGCAAGTTCTCGCGCCCGGCGCGATCGTGGTTTAGTCGGGGGGCCATGCACGCCGCGCCTGCCACGGACCCCGCAACCCTGTCCCGCGAAGACCTCGAAGCCGAGGTGCGCCACCTGCGCGCCCAGTCGGCCTCCCTCGCGCAGATGTTCGACCAGGCGCCGGGCTTCATCGCCCTCCTGAGCGGGCGCGAGCACCGCTTCTCGCTGACGAATGCCGCCTACCAGCGGCTCATCGGCCACCGCGACGTGATCGGCAGCCCCGTGGCGGAGGCCCTGCCGGATGCGGCGGCCCAGGGCTACGTCGACCTGCTCGACGAGGTCTACCGCACCGGCCGGCCCCATGCGGCGACGGGCGCGCGCTACAACGTGCAGCCGGTGCCCGACGGCCCGATCGACGAGCGCTACGTCGACTTCGTGTTCCAGCCGATCGCGGACGCGCGCGGCTCGGTCGGCGGCATCTTCGTCGAGGGCCACGACGTCACCGAGCGCACCCACGCCGAGGTCGCCCTGCGGGAGAACGAAGCGCGCTACCGGACCCTGTTCGAGAGCATCGAGGTGGGGTTCTGCATCATCGCGATGAAGTTCGAGGGCGAGCGCGCCGTCGACTACCGCATCGTCGAGGCCAACCCCGCCTTCGTGCGGCAGACCGGCGCCGACGTCGCCGGCAAGTGGGTGAGCGAGTTCGCGCCGAACCTCGAGCAGCACTGGTTCGACGTCTACGGCCGCGTCGCGCTGACGGGCGAGCCCGCGCACCTCGAGCACTACGCCGAGGTGTTCGGGCGCTGGTTCGACGTGCGGGCGCTGCGGACCGGCGACCCGGCGGCGCACCGCGTCGCCATCTTCTTCTCGGACATCACCGAGCGCCGCCGCGTCGAGCAGCGGGCGGAGGCCGGCGAGCGCGAGCTGCGCCTCATCACGGACGCGCTCCCGGTCCTGATCTCCTTCATCGGCGAGGACCACGTCTACCGCTTCGCCAACAAGGCCTACGACGACTGGTTCTCGGTGCCCGCCGAGGCGGTGGTGGGGCAGGACGTCCGGGTCCTCCTCGGCCCGGAGGCCTACGCCGCCCGCAAGCCGTTCATGGACCGGGCGCTCGCGGGCGAGGCCGTGACCTTCGAGCTGCCCTGGCCGCACCGCGACGGGCGGCAGCGCATCGCCGAGATCCGCTACCTGCCCCGCCGGACCAATGCCGGCCGCGTCGACGGCTACCACGTCTTCGTGCAGGACGTGACCGCCCGCAAGCAGACGGAGGCCGACCTCGAGCGCCAGGTCGCCGCCCGGACCGCCGAGCGCGACCAGGTCTGGCAGGCCTCCTCGGACCTCCTCTGCGTCGCGAACTTCGACGGCTACTTCATCAGCCTCAACCCGGCCTGGCCGGCGACGCTCGGCTGGTCCGAGGCCGAGATGCGGGCGCGGCCCTTCCTGGATTTCGTGCATCCGGAGGACGTGGCGGCGACCCTCGCGGCGGCGAGCGGCCTCGCCCGCGGCGAGGCGCAGCTCACCTTCGAGAACCGCTACCGCCACAGGGACGGCGGCTACGTCTGGCTGTCCTGGAACGCGGTCCCGCGCGACGGCCTGATCTACGCCTCCGTGCGCGACGTGACCGAGGTGAAGGCCCAGGCCGAGGCGCTGGCCAAGACCGAGGAAGCCCTGCGCCAGTCCCAGAAGATGGAGGCGGTCGGCCAGCTCACGGGGGGGCTCGCGCACGACTTCAACAACCTGCTCGCGGGCATCTCCGGCTCGCTCGAACTGATGCAGACCCGGATGCTGCAGGGGCGGCTCGGGGACATCGACCGCTACATGACGGTGGCGCAGGGCGCGGCCAAGCGCGCGGCCGCGCTCACCCACCGCCTCCTGGCCTTCTCGCGCCGCCAGACCCTCGACCCGAAGCCCACGAACGTGAACCGGCTCGTGGCGGACATGGAGGAGCTCATCCGGCGCACGGTGGGCCCGGCGATCACCTTGGAGGTGGTGGGGCTCGCGGGCCTCTGGCCGGCCCTGATCGACCCGGGCCAGCTGGAGAACGCGCTCCTCAACCTCTGCATCAACGCCCGCGATGCCATGCCGGACGGCGGACGCATCACCATCGAGACCGCCAACAAGTGGATCGACGAGGCCGGCGCCCGCCAGCACGACATGCCGCAGGGCCAGTACCTCAGCGTCTGCGTCACCGACACCGGCATCGGCATGAGCCCGGACCTCATGGACAAGGTGTTCGAGCCGTTCTTCACCACGAAGCCCCTCGGCGAGGGCACCGGGCTCGGGCTATCCATGGTCTACGGCTTCGCCCGCCAGTCCGGCGGGCAGGTGCGGATCTACTCGGAGGTCGGCGAGGGCACGACGGTCTGCCTCTACCTGCCGCGCCACTACGGCGAGGCCGACCCGGACGACGTGGCGCGCCGCCTCTCCGAGGTCGAGCGCGCCGGGCAGGGCGAGACGGTGCTCATCGTGGACGACGAGCCCTCGGTGCGCATGCTGGTGACCGAGGTGCTGGAAGACCTCGGCTACACGGCGATCGAGGCGGCCGACAGCGCGGCGGGCCTCAAGGTGCTGCAATCGGACGTGCGCATCGA
Organism: Methylobacterium sp. A54F; assembly: GCF_053346035.1. Taxonomy (NCBI): domain Bacteria; kingdom Pseudomonadati; phylum Pseudomonadota; class Alphaproteobacteria; order Hyphomicrobiales; family Methylobacteriaceae; genus Methylobacterium; species Methylobacterium sp. A54F. The sequence goes on from NZ_JBKFBF010000017.1 coordinate 53,107, forward strand.
CCTCCTCGTCACCGATGTGGGCCTGCCCGGCGGCATGAACGGCCGCCAGATGGCCGATGCCGGCCGCGAGCGGCGGCCGGACCTGAAGGTCCTGTTCATCACCGGCTACGCCGAGAACGCGGTGCTGGGGAACGGCTACCTGCGGCCCGGGATGCAGGTCCTCACCAAGCCGTTCGTTCTCGAGACGCTGGCCTCGCGCATCAAGGAGCTGATCGCCGAGCCTTGAGGCCGCGCTCGCCCGCCTCAGGCCTCGCGGATCACCGGCAGCCGCCGCAGGGCCTCGGTGGCGTGGTCGAGGAAGGCCGTCGCCTTGGCGGGCCGGTGCGCGCCCCCGCCGGTGACGAGCTGCACGGGGATCGGCGGCGGCTCGTGGGCCTGCAGCAGGCGCACCAGCCGGCCCGCCGCGAGGTCCGCCGCGGCCTGGTAGGACAGCACCCGCGCGATGCCCCGCCCGGCCCGGGCGGCGATGAGCTGCGCCTCCACCTCGTTGACGAGGAGCCGTGGCGCGAGCCGCACCACGGAGCCCCGTCCCTCAGTCCCGAAGCGCCATTCCCGGGCGTCCGTGCGGGGGGCGCCGAAGATCGTCTCGTGCCCCGCGAGATCGGCCGGGCTCTCCGGGGCGCCGCGGCGTTCGAGATAGGCGGGGCTCGCCACGAGGAGGCGCCGCACCGTGCCGACCCGGCGGGCGACGAGGCTCGAATCGGACAGGTGGCCGATGCGCAGGGCGACGTCGAGGCCCTCCTCGATCAGGTCGAGGTTGCGGTCGGCGAGAACGAGCTCGACCTGCGCTTGCGGATGCGCGTCGAGGAAGCTCGCGACCACCGGCGCGACGTGGAGCCGCCCGAACTGGATCGGGGCGGTGACCCGCAGCAGGCCCCGGACCGGCGCGTCGGACAGGCCGGACACGGCGCCCGCGTAGTCCGCCAGCAGCGCGCGCGCCCGCTCCGCGAGGTCCCGCCCGGCCTGGGTCGGCGCGAGGCGGCGCGTGGTCCGCTCCACGAGGCGCGTGCCGACCCGGTCCTCGAGGCTCGCGAGCGCCCGGGTGACGGCGGGGGCCGAGCGCCGCAGGCGCCGGGCTGCCGCCGCGAGGCTGCCCTGGTCGACGATCGCCACGAAGATCGCCAGTTCGTCGAGCCGGTCCATCCGATCATTCCGGAAACCGAAAGGCTGTCGTTCGATCCTGGCGGATTTTGCGCGCGCCGGGCAAGAATATCTTGGGCGTCTTCCACGGGAGACCCCCATGACCGACCTCGCCACCGAACCCGCCCTCACCCTCTACGGCCTGCGGCTGTCCGGCCACTCGCACCGCGCGGAGCTGTTCCTGTCGCTCCTCGGCCTGCCCTTCCGCTTCGTCGAGAGCGCGGGCCCCGCCCGCGGGTCCGAGGCGTTCCGCCGGCTGAACCCCCTCGGACAGATCCCGGTGCTGCAGGACGGCGACGTGGTCGTGCCGGACAGCAACGCCATCCTGGTCTACCTCGCCCGGCGCTACGCGCCCGGCAGCGACTGGCTGCCCGAGGCGCCCGAGGCGGCGGCGCAGGTCCAGCGCTGGCTCTCGCTCGCGGCCGGCGAGGTGCGCTACGGCCCGGCGCTGGCCCGCCTGATGGTGGTGTTCGGCGCGAAGGCCGAGCGCGGCGCCGTCGAGGCGACCGCCGCGCGCATCCTTGGCTTCATGGATGCGCACCTGAAGGGCCGCGCCTACCTCGCGGCAGCCCATCCGACCATCGCCGACATCGCCTGTTACAGCTACGTGGCGCACGCGCCGGAGGGCGGGGTCCCGCTCGCGCCCTATCCGGCCATCCGGGCCTGGATCGCCCGCATCGAGGCCCTGCCGGGCTTCGTGCCGATGCCGGCCTCCCCCCACCCCGACGCCGCGTGAGGCCGCCATGGACGAGCCCTCCTTCCACGCCGACGAGGTCGCCGCCCAGGCGCTGGGCGACGGCGTGATCGGCGACACGCCCGCCATCCGCACCGCGATGCCCGAGCAGCACCGGACCTTCTTCGCGGGCCTGCCCTACCTCTTCGCCGGCGCGGTCGACGCGGACGGGGCCCCCACCGCGACGCTGCTCGCGGGCGCCCCTGGCTTCATCGCCGCCCCCGACGCCCATACGCTGCGGGTCTCGGCCCTGCCGGCCGCCGACAACCCGGCGGCGCCGGCCTTCGCGGTGGGCGCCGAGATCGGGTTCCTCGGGCTCGACCTCGCCACCCGCCGGCGCAACCGCGCCAACGGCCGGATCGCGGCGCGCGACGCCGGCGGCTTCACGGTCGCGGTCCGCCAGAGCTTCGGCAACTGCCCCAAGTACATCCAGCGCCGGTCCGTCGAGCCTCTGGCGCGCGCGGCCCGTCCGACGGAGCCGCTCGCCGCCCTCGACGACGCCGCGCGGGCGCTGATCGGGGGCGCCGACACCCTCTTCGTGGCGAGCCGCGCGCGGGAGGGCGTGGGGCCGGGTGGCGGCGCCGACATCTCGCATCGGGGCGGCCGGCCCGGCTTCGTGCGGATCGACGGCGACGTGCTGACGATCCCCGACTTCAGCGGCAACCGCTACTTCAACACCCTCGGCAACCTCCTGGGCGAGCCGCGCGCCGCGCTGCTCGTCCCGGACTTCGAGACCGGCGACCTCCTTGTCCTCCAGGGCGAGGCGATGATCGACTGGAGCGGCGCCGAGGCGGCGGGCTTCGCGGGCGCCCGCCGCTCGTGGCGGTTCCGGGTCCGCCGGGGCTGGCGGCGGCGGGGCGCGATGCCCTTCCGCTGGCGCTTCCTCGACGCCTCGCCCTTCCTCGCAGGCACGGGCGACTGGGGCGCGGCCGCCTGAGCGGCGCCTCAGGCGGCCCCGCGCCGGCGGGCCACAGCGTCGGCGAGGAGGCACAGGATCTCGAACAGCAGCGTGCCGCCCGCGAGCGCCGTGATGCCGCCCGCGTCGAGGGGCGGCGCCACCTCGACGAGGTCCGCCCCCACGAGGTCGAGGCCGCGCAGGGCCCGCACGAGGTAGAGCGCCTCGCGTGTTGTGAGGCCGCCGATCTCCGGGGTGCCGGTCCCGGGCGCGTAGGCGGGGTCGAGGGCATCGATGTCGAAGCTGAGGTAAGCGGGCCCCTCCCCCACGATCGCCCGCGCCTCCGCGACGATCTCGGGCAGGCCGCGGGCCGCCGTCTCCTCCATGGTGAGGATGCGGACGCCCTGCGCGCAGGCCCAGTCCCGCTCGTCGGCCGAATCCATGCTGCCGCGGATGCCGATCTGCACGGTGCGGCGCGGATCCAGCACCCCGTCCTCGATCGCCCGGCGGAAGGGCGTGCCGTGGGTCAGGCGGGTGCCGTCGTACTGCGCGTCGTCCGTGTCGCTGTGGGCGTCGATGTGGACGAGGCCGAGCGGCCGGCCCGCCCCCAGCGCCCGCAGCACGGGGTAGCTGACGAGATGGTCCCCGCCGACCGAGAGCGGCACGATGCCGGCCGTGCGAAGCCCTGCGTGGAACCCCTCGATCCGCCGGCAGGTCTCGGCGGCGTCGATCGGGTTCACGGGCACGTCCCCGAGGTCGGCGCAGGCCGCGAGGTCGTAGGGCGCGATGCCGGTGGCGTGGTTGACCATGCGGGTGCCCGTCGAGGCCTCGCGCACCGCCCGCGGCCCCAGCCGCGCCCCGGGCCGGTTCGTGGTGGCGCCGTCGAAGGGGATCCCGACGAGGCCGATCTCCACCGCGCCCGCGGCCGCGGCGAGGTCGAGCACGGGCAGGCGCATGAAGCTCGCGACGCCCGAGAACCGCGGCGTCTCCATCCCCGGGGCCGGCCGGTGGCGGGCCCGCCGGTCCGCCTCGCTTCCGTCGCTCCCGCCCGTCATCGCCATCTCCCAGCCCGGAGCCGGATCTTTCCGGCGCCTCGCCCGTCCGATCAAGCGGCTTGCCCGATCGGGCCGCTCGGGGAGCGTCCGCGTTGACGACTCGGGGGCACCTCGCTATAGAGCCCGCTCCGCCGAGGGCGCGCTCCGCGCGTGCCCCTGGCCTCGCATTGCCCGATAACCTGCACGCGTTGACCGACATCCCGTCCGAGGGAGAGCATCGGCATCGCCCGACGAGACGAGGATGCCCATGGCCAACACCGTGTCGGCCAAGAAGATGACCCGCAAGATCGCCAAGCGCACGGCGATCAACCGCTCGCGCCGCTCCCGCATGCGCACCTTCGTCCGCAAGGTCGAGGAGGCCATCGCCACCGGCAATTCCGAGACGGCGCTCACCGCGCTCCGCGCCGCCGAGCCGGAGATCATGCGGGCCGCTCAGCACGGCATCGTGCACAAGAACAACGCCTCGCGGAAGGTGTCCCGCCTCGCCGCCCGCGTGAAGGCCATCGGCGCGGCCGCTGCCGCCTGATCCCACGCTCCTACGTCGTTTCGGAAAAAGCCCGGCCCCCGCGCCGGGCTTTTTCGCGTTCGGGGCCCATCGCCCGCGGCGGCCGTGCCCGCTACCCACACGTCTCCACACTTCGTTAAGGCTGCGGAGAGCTTGCCCGCGTTGCCGATTCGCACGGCCGTGTGTAGCTTAACAAAACCTCACCGGAATTCAGTCAATCGACAGACGGCTGCGGCGCGTCGCGAATCGCCTGCAAGTTCAGGCCCGTGGCTCGACTCGCTTTGTCGTTCCCGGCGCGCCGTGGGACCGATCCTGGCCTTTCCCCGCAAGTCCCACTGTTAGGAGAACCGTAGCGAATTGTTGATAGCCTCGCTCGATCCCAAAAAGCCGGGTTCGAGTGGGTTGACTCTCCCGGTGATGTCGGTCTCGCAGGGTGTTCGGGCGGGGCCGCGAGGTAGTTAGCGTTTGCGTACGCGCCGATCCGACGGTCCGCCGTCCTCGACGCGAGGAGAGCCAGTATGCGTGTCGACGGCAGCGTTGCGGACGGCGATGGTGGGCGGAACGGTTCCGGGGGCTCGGACCCGGCGGCCGCCTGGGCCCGGGTCAAGCGGCGCCTGCGCGCCGAGCTCGGCGAGGACGTGTTCGCGAGCTGGTTCGCCCGCCTGGAGCTCGAGGAGGTGAGCGCCGGCACCGCCCGGCTCACCGTGCCGACCCGCTTCCTCAAGAGCTGGATCGAGTCGCACTACCTCGACCGGGTGCTCAACACCTTCCGGAGCGAGGTCGAGACCATCGCCCGCATCGAGGTGGGCGTGCGCGGGCCCTCCGCCCCGCCGCGGCCCGCGGTGGCGGGCGCCCCGAAGCCCAACCCGACGAGCGCCCCCCTCGCCCGCATCCACGCCGCGAGCGCGCAGGTTCCGACGCCCGTGCCGATGGGGGATGCGGACGCCGCCCGGTCCGAGATCGGCGGGGAGCTCGGCGGCGCGCCGCTCGACGTCCGGCTGACCTTCGCGAGCTTCGTGGTCGGACGCTCGAACGCCCTGGCGCACGCGGCGGCCGAGCGCGTCTCCCGGCACGAGGGCGAGGGCGCCCTCTACAACCCGCTCTACCTCCATGCCGGCGTCGGCCTCGGTAAGACCCACCTCCTGCACGGCATCGGCCACGCGGCCCGCGAGGCCGGCCGCCGGGTGATCTACCTCACCGCCGACCGCTTCATGTACGGCTTCGTCAACGCACTGAAGACCCAGAACGCGCTGGCCTTCAAGGAGCGCCTGCGGGCGATCGACCTGCTGATCCTCGACGACGTGCAGTTCATCCAGGGCAAGTCGATCCAGGCCGAGTTCGGCCACACCATCAACGCCCTGATCGACGCGGGCCGCCAGGTCGTCGTCGCCTCCGACCGGCCGCCGACCGAGCTCGAAGCGCTGGAGGAGCGCGTGCGCTCGCGCCTCGCCGGCGGCCTCGTGGTCGAGATCGGCAGCCTCGACGAGCAGCTGCGCACCTCGATCCTATCCGCGCGCCTGGCCGCCGTGCGGGCCTCGCACCCGAACTTCGACGTCTCGCCGAGCGTCGCCGCCTACGTCGCCAAGGCGATCACCGCGAACGGCCGCGACCTCGAAGGCGCCGTGAACCGGCTCCTCGCCCACGCCACCCTCACGGGCACCGCCGTGACGATGGAGACCGCCGAGACCGCGATCCGCGACCTCGTGAAGAACCGCGAGCCGAAGCGCATCAAGATCGAGGACATCCAGAAGCTGGTGGCCTCCCGCTACAACGTCTCGCGCTCGGACATCCTCTCGGAGCGGCGCACGGCCGCGGTCGTGAAGCCGCGCCAGATCGCCATGTACCTCTCGAAGGTGCTGACGCTGCGCTCCCTGCCCGAGATCGGCCGCCGCTTCGGCGGGCGCGACCACACCACGGTGCTGCACGCGGTGCGCAAGATCGAGAAGCTGATCGGCGAGGACGCGGTGCTGGGCGACGAGGTCGAGCTCCTGAAGCGGATGCTGCAGGACTAGGACCCCGGCCTCGGCCGTTCAGGACAGGGGACGGGCCCGCCCGTCCCCCGCCGGTTCCACCATCGGTCCCACCGCCTCTTGCCCGCCCTTGCGTTCGCGCCGGCCCTTCGCCAAGCTGGCCGGCCAGGATAGCGAGCAGGCCCCGAGGCTGCCGGCCGCGGCAGCCTCCCCTTCCGAGACCAGAGTTCATTGCGATGAGAGTCACTGTCGAGCGCGCGGCCCTCCTTCGGTCGCTCGGCCACGTGCACCGCGTCGTCGAGCGGCGCAACACGATCCCGATCCTCTCGAACGTGCTCCTGCGCGCCGCCGAGGGCGGCCTCCAGCTCAAGGCGACCGACCTCGACATCGAGGTGACCGAGACGATCCCGGCCGACGTGGTGGACGGCGGCGCCACCACCGTGCCCGCCCACGTGATCTACGACATCGTGCGCAAGCTCCCCGACGGCGCCCAGGTCTCGCTGGAGACGGGCGGCGATGCCGGCCAGATGACGATCCGCTCGGGCCGCTCGCGCTTCTCCCTCGGGGCGCTGCCCGAGGGCGACTTCCCCGACCTCGCCGCGGGCGAGCTGCCCCACCGCTTCGCGCTCGCGGCGGCCGACCTCAAGCGCCTGATCGACAAGACGCAGTTCGCGATCTCGACGGAGGAGACGCGCTACTACCTGAACGGCATCTACCTGCACACGATCGAGGCCGAGGGCGGGCTGAAGATGCGGGCGGTGGCCACCGACGGGCACCGCCTCGCCCGCGTCGAGCTCGACGCGCCGGAGGGCAGCCGGGGGATGCCGGGGATCATCGTGCCCCGCAAGGCGGTGGCCGAGATCCAGAAGCTCGTGGACGACGGCGGCGAGAGCGTCGCGGTGGAGCTGTCGCCCGCCAAGATCCGCCTGCAGTTCGCGAGCGGCGTGACGCTGATCTCCAAGCTGATCGACGGCACCTTCCCGGACTACCAGCGCGTCATCCCCACCGGCAACGACAAGCGCCTGACGGTGGAGCGCGAGGCCTTCGCCAAGGCCGTGGACCGCGTCTCCACCATCTCCTCCGAGCGGGGCCGCGCCGTGAAGCTCGGGCTCTCCGAGGGGCGCCTCGCCCTCTCGGTGAACAACCCGGACTCGGGCAGCGCCACGGAGGAGCTCGACGTCGACTACGAGGCGGGGGGCCTCGATATCGGCTTCAACGCCCGCTACCTACTCGACATCACGAGCCAGCTCGAGGGCGACACCGCCCTGTTCCGCCTTGCCGACCCCGGCTCGCCGACGCTGATCCAGGATCGGGACGGGGCGCCCGCGCTCTACGTGCTGATGCCGATGCGGGTGTGAGGACGCCCCTGCGTTGAACAGCGCCGGGCCCTCGCCGGAGACACCCGATCCCGGCGGCCTCCGCGTCACCCGCCTGATCGCCCGCGACTTCCGCAACCACGCCGACCTCGACCTCGGGGTCGGGCGTCGCTTCGTGGCGCTGGTCGGCGAGAACGGGGCGGGCAAGACCAACCTCCTCGAGGCGATCTCCCTGTTCTCGCCGGGGCGCGGCCTGCGCCGCGCGGACCTCTCCGTGATGGCCCGCGAGGGCGGGGCGGGCGGCTTCGCGGTATCGGCGACGCTCGCGGGCGAGGCGGACGAGCACCGCCTCGGCACCGGCGCCGAGCCGCCGGGCTACGACGGGCGCGCGAGCCGGCTGTGCCGGATCGACGGCGCCACGGTCGGCTCGCCCGTGGCCTTCGCGGAGTTCCTGCGCGTCGTCTGGCTCACCCCCGACCTCGACGGCCTGTTCCGTGGCCCGGCCGGCGACCGCCGCCGCTTCCTCGACCGGCTGGTGCTGGCGGTGGACGCCACCCACGGCGCCCGCGTCGGCGCGATGGAGCGGGCCCTGCGCTCCCGCAACCGGCTCCTCGAGGACCGTGCGCCGGACGGCCAGTGGCTCGACGCGGTGGAGCGCGAGGTGGCCGAGCTCGGCGTCGCGGTGGCGCTCGCCCGCCGCGAGACCGTGGAGCGCCTCGACCGGCTGATCGCCGCGACGCGGGACGACGCGCAGCCCTTCCCGTGGGCCGGCGTGCGCCTGGAGGGCGACCTCGACGACCTCGTCGCCGTGTGGCCGGCCATCGAGGCCGAAGACCGCTTCCGCCTCGCCCTCGCGCAGGGGCGCCACCGCGACCGCGCGGCCGGGCGTACCCTGACGGGGCCGCAGACCACCGACCTCGTGGTCCGCCACGGGCCCAAGGACGTGCCGGCCGCCACCGCCTCGACGGGCGAGCAGAAGGCCCTGCTGATCGGCCTCGTCCTGGCGCACGCCCGCCTCGTCCAGGCGATGAGCGGCATCGCGCCGCTGATCCTCCTCGACGAGGTCGCGGCCCACCTCGACCCGCGCCGCCGCGCCGGCCTGTTCGACGCGCTGGAGGCCCTGCCGAGCCAGGTCTGGATGACCGGCGCCGACCCGGCGCTGTTCGCCGAGCTCGCCGGTCGGGCGGACGTGGTGCGGGTGGCGGAGGGGCGGATCGTGCCGAACGACGCGTGAGGGCCGCCCCTCGCGCCTACACGGACGCCAGATCGGTCATCGCGAAGTCGTTGCCGACGTAGAGCAGCGGCACGCCTCGGACACGCGCGCAGGCGTAGGCGAAGCAGTCGCCCAGGTTGAGCTGGGCGGGATGCCCCTGACCTTTGCCGTAGCGTGCGAACGCGGCGAGGGCCGCGACGCCCTCCGCCTCGCCGACGGGCGTCAGAGCGATTCGGCTTGTTCCCAGGAAGGCCCGGACGACGGCTTCGGCCTCGCTGAAATTGCCCGTCCTGCGCGAGACCGCGAGCACGGCCTCGTAGACGGCGATGGCCTTGGTGAAGGGGTTAGCGCAGAGGCGCAGCCTGTCCGCGAGCGCCTCGAAGCCCGCCTCGCGCATCAGGATGGCGACAATCGCGGATGCGTCGACGAACATCACTCGTCGTTCAGGCTGTCGTAGAAGGCCTTGTCGGCCGCGAGCCCGGTTTCCGGCGTGGCCGCCAAGCGTTCCTGAAGCGGCCGGATCTTCTCGAGGAACCCGGCCAGCGACGCTTCGCGCCGTTGCAACTCGTTGGCGAGCGCCATACGCACCGCCTCGGTCACGTCGACCTGCGCGGCCGAGGCGAGCCGTTCGGCGAGCCGGTCGATCTCCTCGCTCTCGATGTGCAGAGACATGGCTGCAAGCCTCGCGTCCAGGCGCTAGGGTAGGCGTCGCGCGGCGCCCGCGCAAGCCGCCGAGCCATTTAGTCCTAGCCCGAAAGCCCCAGGGCGTTCCTCAAGAGACCCCGAGAGCCCGCAATGCCCTCACGCTTCGCCGAGGCCCGCGCCGCCCTCCAGACCACCTTCGGGTACGACGATTTCAGGCCCGGTCAGGCCGAGGTGATCGGCGCCGTGCTCGACGGGGCGGATGTCTTCGCCGTGATGCCCACGGGCTCCGGCAAGTCGATGACCTACCAGCTCCCGGCGCTCGTGGAGGAGAGCCTCACCGTCGTGGTCTCGCCGCTCATCGCGCTGATGCACGACCAGGTGCAGCAGATGCTGGGCTTCGGCGTCGCGGCCGCCACCCTCAACTCGACGGTGCCCGAGTCCGCCTCCCGCGAGGCCTGGCGCAAGATCCGCGCGGGCGAGCTGCGCCTCCTGTTCGTCTCGCCCGAGCGCCTGCTCATGGACGGCTGCATGGAGGCCCTGCGCGGTGCCGGCGTGCGCCGGCTCGCCGTCGACGAGGCCCATTGCGTCTCCCAGTGGGGGCACGATTTCCGGCCGGAGTACCGGGACATCGCCCGGGCCCGCGAGGCGCTCGGCAACGTCCAGACCGTGGCGCTGACCGCCACCGCCGACGAGGCGACCCGGACCGACATCGCCGAGCGGCTGTTCCCGGCGGGGCGGGAGGCGCGCACCTTCGTGCACTCCTTCGACCGCCCGAACATCCGCCTCACCTTCGTGCCGAAGGACAACCCGACCCGCCAGATTGAGCGCTTCCTGAAGCACCGCCGGGCCGAGAGCGGGATCATCTACTGCTCGTCCCGCAAGCGCACGGAACAGCTCGCCGAGAGCCTGGCCCGGGACGGCTTCAACGCCCTGCCCTACCACGCCGGCCTCGACCAGGGCACGCGGATGCGCAACCAGGACACGTTCCTGCAGGAGGACGGGGTGGTGATGACCGCCACCGTCGCCTTCGGCATGGGCATCAACAAGCCCGACGTGCGCTTCGTCTGCCACGCCGACATGCCCTCGAACGTCGAGGGCTACTACCAGGAGATCGGCCGCGCCGGCCGCGACGGCCTGCCGGCCGACACGCTCACCATCTACGGCCTCGACGACATGGCGCTGCGCCGCCGCCAGATCGACGAGAAGGAGGTGCCGGATGCCCGCCGCCGGGTCGAGCGCCGCAAGCTCGAGGCGATGATCGCCCTCTGCGAGGGCGCCACCTGCCGGCGCCAGTCGCTCCTGTCCTATTTCGGCGAGGCCAGCGGCCCCTGCGGCCGCTGCGACCTCTGCCGCAGCGGGGTGACCCTCGTCGACGGCACGGTGGCGGCCCAGAAGGTGCTCTCCGCGATCGTGCGGACCGGCCAGCGTTTCGGCGCGGCCTACGTCTGCGACGTGGTGGGCGGCAAGGAATCGGAGCAGATCCGCCGCAACGGCCATACCGGGCTCAAGACCTTCGGGGTCGGCGCGGACAAGCCCGTCGCGGCCTGGCGGGCGATCCTGCGCCAGCTCTTCGCCGCGGGCGCGGTGGCCGAGAACGCGGACGGCTACGGCGGCCTGACGATGACCGAGAAGGGCGAGGCGATCCTGTTCGGCCGCGAGCCGATCCAGCTCCGGCCCGATCCGGAGCCGAAGGCGGCCGAACCCCGCGACCGCCGCCGGTCGGGGGCGCGGGACGACGAGGCTCTCGGCCTCGATCCCGCCGACGAGGCGCTGTTCCAGCACCTGCGGGGCCTGCGCGCCACCATCGCCCGCGCCGAGGGGATCGCCGCCTTCATGGTCTTCCCCGACCGCACCCTCATCGAGATGGCGCGGGCAAAGCCCGTGGACCTCTGGGCGCTGCGCTCGGTGCACGGCGTCGGCGAGCGCAAGCGGGAGGCCTACGGCGACCGCTTCGTCGCGGCCATCGCCGACTTCCTGTCCCACCGGCCGGCCGCCGAGTGAATCCGCCCTTCGTGAACCCGCGCGCTTTTCCATATCGGTGTGGCGCCCTGGCGGTGTAGGGAGGCGGCCCGTCCTTCCGAACCGTTCCAAACAGCGCGGCCCTCGCCATCTCCGATTCCCACCCGACCACGAGCGCGGCGCCCCGGCAGGTCTTCTACATGCCGGGCTTCGACCCGCGCGAGCCCGAGACCTACTGGGGCCTCTTCCGGCGCGAGGCGCGGCTGACCGCCGAGCGGCGCGGCCACGTCGTGGCGGTGGGCGAGCCCGCGCGGACGGCGGACGGGCTCGGCCTCGACTGGAGCGTGCGCTTCGACGGCCAGGAGACCCGCTACACGCTGCTGCGCTGGGACGACATCGTGCGGGCCCGCTTCCCGCGGCCGAACTGGCAGCGCCTGCGCGAGGTCCCGGCCCTGTGGTGGCGCCTCTGGCGCAGCGGCTACACCCGCGCCCTCCGCCGCGAGGCCCGCCGCTTCAGCACGGTGATCCGCGGCGTCCACCAGATCTACGCGGCCCTCGTCGTCCTCAGCCTCGTCCTCGCGACGGCCGCGATCCTCCCGCTGCCCGAGGGCGCGCGGCCCTGGTCGTTCCTGGCGGTTCCCGTGCTGGCCTACGGGATCCTGGGCCTCCTGATGCGGGCGACCCGCGGCCGGCCCCTCTACGTCGCGCACCTCGTCGACGACACGGCCTTCACGCACGACCATGCCCGGGGTGCCGAGCCCCGCATGCTCGGGCGCCTCGACGCCTTCGCGGAGCGCATCCGGGCGGCGGAGGGGGCGGCCGCGGAGATCGTGCTGATCGGCCATTCCTCGTCGAGCTTCCTCGGGGCCGAGGTCCTCGCCCGCATCCTGGCGCAGGATCCGGCCTTCGGCCGGCGCGGCACCCCGGTCTCCTTCGTGACGATCGGCAGCGTCATCCCGTGGATCGGCCTCGACCCGCGGGCCGTGGCCGCCCGCGCCGCGCTGACCCGGGTGGCGGAGGCGCAGGCCATCGGCTGGCTCGACATCCGCGCACCGTGGGACTGGCTGTCGATCCACCTGCGCGACCCCCTCGTCGCCTCGGGCCTGCGCTCGCCGGGCCCGGACCGGCCGGCGGTGATGCGCGTGACGATGCGGGAGCTGATCGAGCCGGAGCGCCGGGCCCGTCTGCGCTGGAACCTGTTCCAGATGCACTTCCAGCTCCTCATGGCGAGCCGCGCCGAGGCGTCGTTCGACTACGTGAGCTTCGTCGCCGGACCGGTGCCGGTCCACCGTCGCGTCGCGGCCTGCCGCGTGCAGCCCGGCGCGGTTCCGGCCGGCTGAGGCGGCCGGCAACGTCAGGATGCGGTTGGCAACCCGGGCCGGATCCGGCCCCGGACGGCGATCGTTTGTTGCCAGCGCGGCCGCTTCCGCTCTAGAGCCGTGCGGACTGCCCGGGCCGCGCGGTCGCACGACCTTGGGAGCGTCCTGCGCGCCCGTTCGGCCAAGCCTTTCGTCGAGATCCACGCATGTTCCGAAACGATGTGCCGATCACTCCGGAGCTGGTCCGCCAGCACGGCCTCACGCCGGACGAGTACGAGCGCTTCCGCGCGCTCATCGGGCGCGACCCGACCCTGACGGAGCTCGGCATCGTCTCCGCCATGTGGAACGAGCACTGCTCCTACAAGTCCTCGCGCAAGCACCTGCGCGGCCTGCCCACCTCGGCGCCCTGGGTGATCCAGGGACCGGGCGAGAACGCGGGCGTCATCGACATCGGCGACGGGCACGCCTGCGTGTTCAAGATGGAGAGCCACAACCACCCGAGCTTCATCGAGCCCTACCAGGGCGCGGCGACCGGGGTTGGCGGCATCCTGCGCGACGTGTTCACGATGGGCGCGCGGCCGATCGCGGCGCTGAACGCCCTCCGCTTCGGCTCGCCGGACCATCCGCGCACGCGCCACCTCGTCTCCGGGGTGGTGGCGGGCATCGGCGGCTACGGCAACTCGTTCGGCGTGCCGACCGTCGGGGGGGCGGTGGGCTTCCACCCGCGCTACGACGGCAACATCCTCGTCAACGCCATGGCGGTGGGGCTCGCCCGCACGGACGGGATCTTCTACGCGGCGGCCACCGGCGTCGGGAACCCGATCGTCTACCTCGGCTCGAAGACCGGGCGCGACGGCATCCACGGCGCCACCATGGCGTCCGCCGAGTTCGACGCGGAGAGCGAGTCGAAGCGCCCGACCGTGCAGGTCGGCGATCCCTTCGCCGAGAAGCTGCTGCTCGAAGCCTGCCTGGAGCTGATGGCCTCCGGCGCCGTCATCGCGATCCAGGACATGGGCGCGGCGGGGCTCACCTGCTCGGCCGTCGAGATGGGCGCCAAGGGCGACCTCGGCGTGGAGCTGCACATCGAGAAGGTGCCGGCCCGCGAGGCGGGCATGACGCCCTACGAGATGATGCTCTCCGAGAGCCAGGAGCGCATGCTCATGGTGCTCAAGCCCGGCATGGAGGCGGAGGCGGAAGCCATCTTCGTGAAGTGGGGCCTCGACTTCGCGGTGATCGGGCACACGACCGACACCCTGCGCTTCGTCATCAAGTGGAACGGCGAGACGGTGGCCGACCTGCCCATCAAGGAGCTCGGCGACGAGGCGCCCCTCTACGACCGCCCCCACATCGCCAACACCCACCTGCCGGTGATCGCCGCCAGCGAGGTGCCGGCCCCGGCCTCCCTGGCGGACGCCCTGCGGCGCCTCGTCAGCGCGCCGGACCTCGCCTCGAAGCGCTGGGTCTACGAGCAGTACGACCACTTCATCCTCGGCAACACCGTCGAGAAGCCGGGGGGCGACGCCGCGATCGTGCGCGTCGAGGACGGCCCCAAGGGGCTGGCGCTCACCTGCGACGTCACCCCGCGCTACTGTGAGGCGGACCCGGTCGAGGGCGGCCGCCAGGCGGTGGCGGAAGCCTGGCGCAACATCACGGCGGTGGGCGCCCGCCCGCTCGCCATCACGGACAACCTCAACTTCGGCAACCCCGAGAAGCCCGAGGTGATGGGCCAGCTCGTCGGCTGCCTCACGGGCATCGGCGAGGCCTGCCGCGCCCTCGACTTCCCCGTCGTGTCCGGCAACGTCTCGCTCTACAACGAGACCAACGGCATCGGCATCCTGCCGACCCCGACCATCGGCGGCGTCGGCGTCCTCGACGACGTGGCGCGGCGCGCCACCATCGCCCTCAAGCGGGAGGGAGACGCCCTGGTGCTCGTCGGCGCGACCGACGGCTGGCTCGGCCAGTCGGTCTACCTCTCGGTGATCGGGGGCCGCGAGGAGGGCGCGCCGCCCCCCGTCGATCTCGGACGCGAGCGCCGGCACGGCGACTTCGTGCGCGGGCTCATCACCGCGGGCCTCGTCGACACCGTGCACGACCTCTCGGACGGCGGCCTCGGCGTGGCGCTCGCCGAGATGGCGATGGCCGGCGGCATCGGGGCGGCGCTCCCGGAGGTGCCCGTGGACCTGCCGGCCCACGCCTACCTGTTCGGCGAGGACCAGGGGCGCTACCTCCTGGCGGTGGACCCGGAGGCCGCCGCCGACCTCCTCTACAGCGCCGCGGCGCAGGGGATCGACGCGGCGGTGGTCGGCATCACCGGAACCGACCATTTGACGCTGCCGGGCGGCGAGACCATATCGGTGGCGGACCTGAAGGCGGCCCACGAGGGCTGGCTTCCCGCCTACATGGCGAGCCAGCCCGCGGGCGCGGCGGCCTGACCCCATACGGACTCCCCGAGACGACCCCCCGAGACGGACCCCCGGAGACCAGCCGATGCCGATGGATGCGCGCGAGATCGAGGCGATGATCCGCGAGGCGCTGCCCGATGCCCGCATCGAGATCCAGGATCTCGCGGGCGATGGGGACCACTACGCCGCCACCGTCCTGTCGGAGGCGTTCAAGGGCAAGACCCGGGTCGCCCAGCACCAGATGGTCTACCGGGCCCTCCAGGGCCGCATGGGCGGCGTCCTGCACGCCCTTGCACTGACCACGGGCGTCCCGCAGGATTGAGCCCTCGCGGCGGGATGCCAGCATGGACCGGTCGAGCCTCTACGACGACGACATCGTCACCTGGGCGGAGGAGCAGGCGGCTGCGCTGCGCGCCCTGGCGTCCCGCGGCGACCTGTCGAATGCGGTCGATTGGGAGAACATCATCGAAGAGATCGAGAGTGTGGGACGGGCCGACATCTCCGCTGTCGAGAGCGCGTTCTCACAGGCCTTGGTCCACATCCTCAAGTATGCTTCCGCCCCGCAAGCGGTTTCAACGCGATCCTGGCGAGCCGAGATCGTCGCATTCCTGGCATTCGCCCGGCTTAACTACAGGAATTCGATGCGGCAGCGCATCGATTGGGAGAGACTTTGGCGATCCACCATCAAGATTGCCGATGCGGCACTCAACGTCTACGGCCAGAAGGTCCTCCGGGGCCTTCCGGAGCGGATGCCGTTCACGCCTGACGAACTGACCTGCGAGGGCTTCGACATGGATGCGGCGCTGGAGCGCCTCGCCGCCGTGTTGAAATCACGCACCGACCATCACTAGATCGTACACACACCGTCGAGGACCGAGACCATGACCGACGTCAACGCGCAGATCGAGAACGTCATCAAAGCCGACGACGTGGTGGTGTTCATGAAGGGCACCCCCCAGATGCCGCAATGCGGCTTCTCCGGCCAGGTGGTGCAGATCCTGAACTACCTCGGCGTACCCTTCCGGGGCGTCAACGTCCTGGAGGACATGGGCATTCGCGAGGGCATCAAGGCCTATTCGCAGTGGCCGACCATCCCGCAGATCTACGTGAAGGGCGAGTTCGTCGGCGGCTGCGACATCGCCCGCGAGATGTTCCAGTCGGGCGAGTTGCAGCAGTTCCTGTCCGAGAAGGGCGTGCCCGTGAAGACCGCCGCCGCCTGAGGGCGGCGCGGCACCGACCGGGATCGAGGGCGCCGCGGGCGCCCTTTTTCTTGACCTGATATGCCCGGCCTCGCGCAACGAATCCGGCGCCGGGGGGCTTGGGTCTGCGGGGCGGACCTGTAAGACGGCCGGAGCGGATCCATGCGCGACGTCATCATCGTCGGCGGCGGGCCGGCGGGGCTCAACGCCGCGCTGATCCTCGGGCGCTGCCGGCGCAGCGTGCTCCTCTTCGACAAGGGCGAGCCGCGCAACGCCGCGACGCCGCTGACCTGGGGCCTGTTCACCCGCGACGGCACGCCCCCCTTCGCCCTGCGGGAGCAGGCGGAGGCGGACCTCGCGCGCTACGACACGGTGGAGCGGCGGGCGACGGAGGTCGTGGCGGCGCGCCGCCTGGAGGCGGGGTTCGAGGTCGAGACCGCGGACGGCCGCACCGAGCAGGCCCGGCGGCTGATCCTCGCCACCGGCCTGCACCAGGACCTGCCGACGGTTGCGGGCTTCTGCGACTACTGGGGCACCGGCGTGCATTCCTGCCCCTATTGCGACGGCTACGAGTCGCGCGACGAGGCCCTCGTCGCCTTTGCGTACGGCCCGGTGGCCAAGGGCCTCGCCCTGGAACTCACCGTGTGGAGCCGCGACGTCACCCTGTGCACGGACGGGCGGCCGACCGAGCTTTCGGAGGCCGACCGCGCCCGGCTCGCCCGGCATGGCGTGCGCGTGGTGGAGACGCCCGTGCGGCGCCTCGAGGGCGACGGCGAGCGGCCTACGCACCTCCGCCTTGAGGACGGTAGTGCCCTGCCCTGCCGGGCGGTGTTCCTGATGCCCGATGCCTGCGAGCCCTCCGATCTCATCCGGGACCTCGGCTGCGAGCTGACCGACAAGGGCGTCGTGCCGACCCGCGACTACGAGCGCACCAACGTGCCGGGCCTGTTCGTCGCGGGCGACGCCTCGCGGCGCGTGCAGTTTGCCGTGGTGGCCGCGGCCGAGGGCGCCATGGCGGCCTTCGCGGTCAACACCGAGCTGCTCCGGGAGGACACGGCCTGAGCGGGATTCGGCGCGGACCCGGGGACGGCGGAGCTGTCCGCGCGTTGGTCGAGGCCTGAGATCCCCGCGAGGAGAGCCCCGCCGCATGTCGCCACCGCTTCACCCCCACACCCCGCGCGTCGCCGTTGCCTGCGGCTGCACGCTCGGCGAGGAGATCCTCTGGGACGCGCGGTCGGGCACGCTGATGTGGGTCGACATCGAGAACCCCGCGATCTGGCGCCACCGGCCGGCGGACGGGGAGACGCAGCGCCTCGCCCTGGACGAGAAGCTGAGCTTCGCACTCCTCACGCCCGATCCCGGCACGGTGGTCGCCGGGTTCAAGTCGGGCGCCGCCCGCCTCGACCTCGACACCGGCGCGCGCCGGCCGCTGGTGCGCCCGGACCCGCACCCGCCCGGGAACCGGCTGAACAGCGGCAATGTCGGCCCGGACGGCGCCCTGTGGTTCGGCAGCATGGACGACGGCGAGGCGAAGCCCACGGGCCGCTTCCACCGCTGGGACGGGGCGACGCTCCTCGATTTCGGCGACGAGAGCCCGGTGACCAACGGCCCGGTCGTCAGCCCGGACGGGACAAGGGTCTACACGATCGACACCGCGCGGGGCGTGATCCGCACCCACGACCTCGACGGCACGCGCGTGGGGCCTGGGCGCCCGCTCGTCACCTTCGAGTCGGGCTGGGGGAAGCCCGACGGGCTCACCCTCGACGCGGAGGGGCACCTCTGGGTCTGCCACTACGCGGGCTCGCGCATCACGCGGTTCGATCCGGAGGGCCGCATCGAGCGGATCCTGCCGGTGCCGACTGCGCTGGTCACCAAGTGCGCCTTCGGCGGGCCGGACCTCACGACCCTCTACATCACCACCTGTCTGCGCGACCGCGACCCCACCATCGATATCATGGCGGGCCACGTCTTCGCGGTGGAGACCGAATTCCGCGGCTTTCCGGCGAACATCTTCACCGGCGCCGAGGGCTGAGAAAGCGGTCCGCGGGAGTTCTGCGGGGGCGCCCGGCTGGTCTTCGGAGCCCCGCGCGAAAGCTGCCGGGGTGCGGCGGCGCACAGAAATCGGACGTCACGAAAGCAATGGTTAAGGAACGGTTGCGGTTCGAAAACCTGTGGAACCCGTCCACGCTTCCCGAGTTATCCACATATGGCCGAGGTTGCGGCCGTGTCCCCCGCAAGCACGACCGTCCGTGCGAGGCTCCCATGCCCGTCTTCGAAGCCAAGAATCTCGACGCCGAGTTCGAAGGTCAGGCCCTTCTGGCGGCCGTGTTGCACCCGACCCGGATGGCCCAGGCCCATGCCCGCACCGTGGGGCGGCGCCGTGCCGAGCGGGCGGCCACCCTGGCCGACCCCATGACGATCGAGCCGCGCTTCCCGGTCCGCACCGAGGACTTCACCCCGGCGCCGATCCCGACGCACTGAGCGCCGGCCCCAACCAGGCGGATCCTCACCAAGACTGCGGCGTGATCAGCCCGCCGCGGGTCACCACGACCCATTCGCGGCCCCGCCGCTCCACGGCCTCGACGCGCCCGACCCCGGGTACCGAATCGCCGGGTGCCACCTCGAGAAGGCGGCGCCGGCGGTCCTCCAGCATGGCCGTGCCCTCGTAGACGTCGCGCACCGCCCAGCCCTCGACCACCGCCGGCTTCTGCGGCTTCGCCTCGGCGATGCTGCCGGTCTGCGTCGGTTCCGCCTTGGCGGCGGGCGCCGCGGCCTGCGGGGCCGTCACCGGCGCGGGCGCCGTGGCCGGGGCGGAACGCTTCTCGACGAGGGTCGCGAGCGCCGCGAGGCGGGTCGCCTGCTCGCGGTCGCCCTGCTCCAGGCGCTCGCCCAGGCCGGCGACCTTGGCGGAGAGGGCCTGCTCGACCTTGCCCAGGCGCTCGGTGAGGGCGGTGCCGCGGGCCTTGGCCTCGCTGCGCGTGCCCTCGGCGGTCTCGCGCAGACCCGCGAGGTTCTTCGCGAGGCGCTCGATCTCGCCGTTGAGGCGCGCGGCCTCGACGCGGTTCGCCTCGAGGCCGGCATTCAGCTCGGTGAGGGCGCCGGCCTGGCGCTCGCCGCGCCCGGTCGTGCCGGCCGTGACGCCGGCGCCGATGAGGCAACCGAGGGCCAGGGCGCCTCCCGCCAGGCCGAGAAGCTGCGGCGACAGGCGGAAGGCTGCGGCCGTGACCTCGGCGACGGCGGGCGCCGGACGCGCCTCGACCTTGACGGTCTCCTTGCCGCCGCCGACTGCGGCCTTCAGCAGTTCCTCCGGCGATGCCGCTCCGGTGCTGGCGGCCTTCGCGGCCTCCGGGCTCGTGCTCGTCATGGCTTGCCTCAACCCAAGCTCGCGATGGTGTTCGAAAGCTTTGGTTAAGGACGTTTGTTTACCGAACCGTTACCGCGCTCGGACCGTGGATCCTGCGCGCGATCCCTGGAGGGCTCCTTCGAGGCCCCCTTGCGGGGGCACCTCAGGATGAGGTGAGAGGGTGAGAGAAACCGTCCCCCACTCCCACCCGCGACCTCATCCTGAGGTGCGGAGCGAAGCACAGCCTCGAAGGAGGCTTCCAGGGATCGCGCGACTCCTGGAGGGCTCCTTCGAGGCCCCCTTGCGGGGGCACCTCAGGATGAGGTGAGAGGGTTGGAGAAACCGTCCGTCACTCCCACCCGCGACCTCATCCTGAGGTGCGGAGCGAAGCGAAGCCTCGAAGGAGGGCTCCAGCTCCCGCGCGAGCCCTGGCCCCTCGAAAACCCGCGGAGGCGGATATCGCAGGGTGGACCCATGGGCGCGTCCGGCCGACCCGGCGATCAGGCGGCGAGCCCGCGCTTCTTCAGGAGCGGGTCGATGCTCGGCAGGCGGCCCCGGAAGCGCGTGTAGGCCTCGCGCGGGTCGCGCAGGTTGCCGGCGCCGTAGACGTAGCGGCGCAGCCGCGCGGCGGTCTCCGGGTGGAAGATGTCGCCGGCCTCGCGGAAGGCGTCGAACGCGTCGGCATCGAGCACCTCCGACCACAGGTAGCTGTAGTAGCCGGCCGCGTACGAATCGCCCGAGAAGATGTGCGCGAAGTGCGGCGAGCGGTGCCGCATGCTGATCTCGGCCGGCATGGCGATGCGGCGCAGGGCGTCCGCCTCGAAGGCCGGCACGTCGAGCCCGTCCTCGCCCGCGGCGGAGAGGTGGAGGGTCATGTCGACGATGGCCGAGGCCGTGTACTCCACCGTGGCGAAGCCCTGGTTGAAGGTCCGGGCGGCGAGAAGCTTGGCGAGCAGCGCCTCCGGCATCGGCGCGCCGGTCTTATGGTGGCGGGCGTGCGCGCGCAGCACCTCGGGCTGCTCCAGCCAGTGCTCGTAGAGCTGCGAGGGCAGCTCCACGAAGTCCCCCGAGACCGCGGTGCCCGAGAGGAGCGGATAGGTCACGTCCGACAGGAGCCCGTGCAGGGCGTGACCGAACTCGTGGAACAGCGTCCGGGCGTCGTCGAAGGAGAGGAGCGCCGCCTCGCCGTCGGGCGCCCGCGCGAAGTTCATCACGTTGACGATGATCGGCGTGATCGCACCGCGCAGGCGCTCCTGCGAGCGGAAGGCGCTCATCCAGGCGCCGCTGCGCTTCGAGGCGCGGGCGAAGTAGTCGCCGAGGAACAGCCCGACCTCGGACCCGTCGGCGTTCGCCACCCGCCAGACCCGCACGTCCGGGTGGTAGCGGGGCACGTCCGGAAGCTCCTCGAAGGTCAGGCCGAACAGGCGGTTCGCCGTGTCGAAGCTCGCCTGGATCATGCCTTCGAGCGGCAGGTAGGCCTTAACCTCGCTCTCGTCGAGGTCGTGCTCGGCACGCCGCAGCTTCTCGGCGTAGTGGCGCCAGTCATGAGCCTGCAGGGCGAAGTTGCCGCCCTCGGCCTGCACGATCGCCTGCAGGCGCTCGCGCTCGGCCCCGGCGCGGGCCTGGGCGGGCCGCCAGACGTCGCGCAGCAGGTCCATGGCGGCGTCCGGCGAGGCCGCCATGGTGTCGTCGAGCTTGAAATGCGCGAAGCTCTCGAAGCCGAGGAGCCGGGCGCGCTCGGCCCGCAGCGCCACGATCTCGGCGATGATCGCCCGGTTGTCGGTGGCGCCGCCGTTCTCGCCGCGGCGGATCCAGGCCTCGTAGGCGCGCTCGCGCAGGTCGCGCCGGGTGGAGAACACCAGGAACGGCTCGATCAGCGAGCGCGACAGGGTGATGACGTGGCCGGCCTCGGCGCCCCGCTCCCGCGCGGCGCTCGCCGCCGCGGCCCGCAGGAAGGGCGGCAGGCCGGCGAGGTCGTCCTCGCCGGAGAGCGGCAGCGCGAAGCCGCTCTCGTCGGCCAGCAGGTTCTGGCTGAACTGCGTGCCGAGCTCGGCCATGCGCGCGGCGATCTCGGCCACCCGCGCCTTCGCGTCGGGCCCGAGCTCCGCGCCGGCCCGGCGGAACCGCGTGCGGTAGCGGTCGAGGACGCGCCGCTCCTCCGCCCCGAGGCCCTCGGCCTCCGGGTTGACCGCGGAGAGCCGGGCCCAGAGGTCGGGGTTCAGGTAGATCGCGCTGCCGTGGCGGGCGAGGCGCGGGGCGACCGCGCGCTCGATCGCCTGCAGCTCGGGGTTGGTGTCGCTGCCGGTCAGGTTGAAGAACACGGAGGCGACGCGGTCGAGGGCGTCGCCCGCCCGCTCCAGGGCGCCGGCCGTGTTGGCGAAGGTCGGCGGGCTCGGGTCGGCCGCGATCGCCGCCACCTCGGCCTCGTGCGCGCTGAGCGCCGCCGCGAAGGCCGGCCCGTAATGCTCCGGCCGGATTTCCGCGAAGGGCGGCAGGCCGTAGGGCGTCGTCCAGGCGCCGCGCGCGAAGGGGTTCTGCGGGTCGAGCTCTGTGCCTGCGGTCATGCCTGTCCTCGGCGCCATCCGGTGCGGCCCGCGACGGGGCCCCTAAGCCGCCAAGATAAGGGCGCAGCCCCCTCGCGCAACGGCCCGGGGCGCTGCCTCGGCCGTGCGGGGCCTACCGGTCGGGCATGTGCTCGCGCAGGAAGGCGATCGTCCGGGCGAGCGCGTCCGCATCGGTCGCCGCGTCGAAGGCGTGGGCCTGATCGGCGTAGAGGACGAGCCGGCAGGCGCCGCCCGCCGCCCCGATCCGCTCGGCGAGCCGGTGGGCCTGGGCGGCCGGCACGATGGCGTCGCGGCCGCCGTGGCAGGCGAGCACGGGCGGCAGGGTGAGCGGCCCCGCGCCGAGGCACGGCGGCAGGAAGGCCGCCCGCAGGACGAGCGCCGCGAGGCCGGGCGCCTCGCCCGCGAGCGCTAGGGCCAGCGCGCCCCCGAGGGAGCGGCCGACGAGGGCGAGGGGCGCCGGACGCGCGGGGCCGATCGCCTCCCGGAGCGCCTCGGCCCAGGCGGAAAAATCCCGGGCGATCTCCGAGAAGCCGGCCCGGTCCGCGCCGGTGCGTTCGAGATAGTGCGGCATCAGCACCCGGAAGCCGGCCTCCGCGAGGGCCGCCGCCTCCCCCCGGATCGGCTGCGCCGGGCCGCAGCCGCCGGCATCGTGGAGCAGAAACACCGTTGGCGTGTCCCCGGTGTCCTTGCCGCGGGCGCCGAACGCCTCGATCGTCACCGGCGCAGCCCGGGCCGCATCGCCGCGTGAGTTGGAACTCGGGCCGGAGGAGAGGATCAGGCTGTCCATGCGCGTGCGTCGGCGTCTCCGGTTCGCGGCCACGCCGCTCGCCCTCCTCCTTGCCACGGCCCTGCCCCACGGCGCGAGGGCCGAGCCCGAGCGGGCCACGGTGCCGGTGCCGCCGCCCGCCCCGCCCGAGCGCCCGGCCGAGCTGAAGCCCGGGGCGCCGGCCGAGACGCCTCCGGCCGCCGGCGCGGCTCTGCCCTCCGCGGCGCCGCTGCCGCCCGAACGGCCCGCCGAGCTGAAGCCCGCCGAAGCCCCGGCCCAGGCGCCCGCCGCCGATGCCCCGAGCCCGCCGCCCCTGCCCCCCGCCCGCCCGGCCGAGCTGACCGGCGAGGCGGCCCTCGCCCTCAAGGTCGCCGCGCCCGACGACACGGCCTGCCGGCGCCGGCTGACCCGCCTCGGCGTCGCCTTCGAGCCGCTGCCCGCGGTGCAGAACGGCCAGTGCGGCGCGCAGGCGCCCCTGAAGATCACCGCCCTCGGCGACGGCGTCGCCCTGCCCCAATCCGCCACCCTCGTGTGCGGCGCCGCGGAGGCGCTGGCGCGCTGGGCGAGCGAGGTGCAGGTGGCGGCCGAGCGCGACCTCGGCAAGCCGCTCCGGGGCATCGCGATCGGCACTTCCTACGAGTGCCGCGGCCAGAACCACGACCTCGACGCCAAGCTGAGCGAGCACGCCTTCGCCAACGGCGTCGACGTGATGAGCTTCACCCTGGCCGACCGGGCGCCGATCCCCGTGGCGGCGATGCCGGACGGCACGCCCGAGGGGCGCTTCCTCGACGCCGTGCGCTCCCGGGCCTGCGGCTTCTTCCGCACGGTGCTGGGGCCGGGCTCCAACGCCGCGCACGCCAACCACTTCCACCTGGACGAGCGCGAGCGCAGCGGCGGCCACAGGCTCTGTCAGTGAGGGCGGAACGCGCGAGTCGATGAAGGCGGAACGCCCAAGGCCCCCAGAGGCTTAATGCCCCGGAGCGCTTCCGCTCCCGGAGGCCTGTCGGGTCATGGTGATGCGTAACGTCGCGGTGCGGGCGGGTCTTGTCGGACTGCTCGCGGCGGGGCTCGCCGGCCCGGCGCAGGCCGCCAAGGAGAAGGCGGAAGCCGCCTCCTCCATTTCCCTCGACGCCGTGAACGCCGCGCGCTTCGCGCCGGAGGATGACAAGACGAAGGGGGCCGACAAGGGGGCCGACAAGGCGAAGCCCGCCAGGGCGCGCCGCGACGACGACCGGCCGGACGCCCTGACCATCAAGGTGCAGGTGCTCCTCGACCGGGCCCGCTTCTCCCCCGGCGCCATCGACGGGCGCGACGGCGACAACGTGCAGGGCGCACTCTCGGCCTTCGCGGTGGCGCAGGGCCTGCCCGCCGGCAAGAGCCTGACGGCCGAGCTGTTCGACAAGCTCCAGGCCACGAGCCAGGACCCCGTCGTCGCCACCTACACGGTCACCGACGCGGACGTGGCGGGCCCGTTCGTGGAGAAGATGCCGGCCAAGATGGAGGGTCAGGCCGACCTCGACGCGCTGGGCTACACCAACGTGCGCGAGATGCTGGCCGAGCGCTTCCACATGAGCCGCGACCTCCTCAGCGCGCTCAACCCGGACGCCGCGCTGGACAAGCCCGGGACGGTCCTCACCGTCGCGGCGGTGCCGCCGCTGGAGATGGGCAAGGTCAAGGCCCGGGACCTGCCCCGCCAGCCGAAGGTGACCCGCATCGAGGTGGACAAGTCGAGCCGCGACGTGCGCGCCTTCGGGAGCGACGGCCGGCTCCTCGCCTACTACCCGGCCTCGATCGGCAGCGAGGAGAAGCCCGCCCCGAGCGGCGAGGCCAAGGTGAAGGGCGTCGCCTTCGACCCGCACTACACCTACAATCCGAAGTACAAGTTCGCGGGCGTCAAGGCGAACCGCAAGTTCTCGATCAAGCCCGGGCCCAACAACCCGGTCGGCGTCGTCTGGATCGACCTCTCGATCCCCTCCTACGGCATCCACGGCACGCCGGAGCCCGAGAAGGTCTCGAAGACTGAGTCGCACGGCTGCATCCGCCTGACGAACTGGGACGCGCGCGACCTCGCCCTGCACGTCGAGCGCGGCGCGAAGGTCGCCTTCAAGGACGAGTGAGGCGCCCCGCGAGGGCGAGCAACGCGGCCTCGCACAGGAAGGCGAGCGCGGCGGTCGCCGCCGCGCCCTGCAGCATCGGCACGAAGTTCTGGTTCTGCAGGCCCGCGACGACGGGCGTGCCGAGGGTCGCTGCGCCCGCGAGCGCGCCGACCGCCGCGGTCGCCACCGCGAGCACCAGCGCGGTGCGCAGGGTCTCGACGAGGCCGGGGGCGGCGAGCGGCAATTCGACCCGCAGGAGGACCTGACGGGGGCTGAGGCCGAGGGCGCGGGCGGCCTCCCGCGCCTCGGCCGGGACCGCCTCGACCGCCGCGACCGTGCCGCGCAGGGTCGGCATCACCGCGTAGAGGACGAGGGCCAGCAGGGTCGGCGGCCCGCCGAAGCCGAGGACCGGCAGGGCGAGCGCCACCACCACCACCGGCGGCACCGCCTGGGCGGCCGCCGCGAGGGTGTCGATGCCCCCGCGCAGGGCGGCGCCGCGGCCCCGCGTCGCCGCGATGCCGAGGCCGACGCCCGCGAGCCCGACGAGGGCGAAGCCGGTCAGCGCGAGGAGCAGGTGCTGCCAGGCGAGCGCCAGCAGGTAGGCGACCGGCAGCGCCCGCCGCGGCGCCTCGCCGAGCGCCGCCACCAGGGCGCCGGCCACGACCGGATGGGCGAGCCCCGCCAGCGCCATTCCCGCCGCCAGCGGCGCGAGGGCCGCGCGAGCCCTCACGCGCGCCACCGCCCGGCCGCCGCCTCGAGCGCGGAGAGTCCGCGCTCCACCGCGAGCGAGAGCGCCACCACGGGCACCGCACCGACGAGGATCAGGTCGGGGGCGAACTGCGCCATGCCGTCGAACACGATGCTGCCGAGGCCGCCCGCGCCGATCAGCGCGCCGAGCGTTGCGAGCCCGATCGCCTGCACGCAGGCGACCCGGAGCGCGCCGATCAGGGCCGGCGCGCCGAGGGGCAGGCGCACCCGCAGCAGCACCTGCCGGGGGCCGAGGCCGAGGCCGGTGGCGGCGTCGAGCACCGCCGGGTCGGCGGCTCTCAGCGCCTGGGCGAGCCCGCGCCAGAGCGGCAACACGAGGTAGGCGGCGATGCCGAGGAGGGCGGGCGTCGGCCCGAGGGCCCCGAGCCCGGCCTCGCGGAGCGCCGGCAGCGCGCGCAGGAGCCCCGAGAGCAGGGCCACGAGGGCGCCGAACAGGGCGATGGCCGGCACGACCTGGACGCCCCCGGCCAGCATCTCGACCGGCCCGCGCAGCCGCCGCACCGGCGCGAGCCCCGCGGTGACGAGGGCGGCGAGCCCCACAGCGCCGCCGGCGAGCAGGACGTGGCGCAGGGTGGCGCCCGCCACCGCCTCGCGCCGCTGCCCGAACTCCACCGCGAGCGACAGCCCGCCGAGGGTGCCGGCCCAGCCCATCAGGGCGACGGCCCCCGCGAGGGTCGCGGCCAGCGCCGCCCCGGCCCAGGCCCGGCGAGTCCGCGCCGCCGCGAGGCCGAGGCCGGCCCCGAGGAGCGCGAGGGCGCACCAGGCCCCGGCGGCGAGGCCCACCCGCGCGGCCGGCGGCTGCCCCGCCGAGAGGTCGGTCGCCGCCGCGCCGAGGCCGTGGACGGTGACGCAGAACGCGGTGGCGAGGAGCGTCGCGGCGCTCCAGGCGAGGAGCCGCGAGCGCCCAGCCCCCGCGAGGAGGCCGGCCGCGGCGGCGAGCGCCAGCGCCAGCGCGGCCTCGACGGGCATCGCGTCGGGGGCGAAGACCGGCTCCCCGGTCACCAGGCGGTTGCGGGCGAGGCGGAGCACAGGCAGGCCGTAGAGGGCGCCCGCGAGCGCCAGCACGCCGAGGACGACGGCACCCCGCCGCAGGGCGCGGCCCCTCACCCGGCGAAGCCGCCGGCGCGCAGGTAGTCCCGCGCCACCGCCTCGGCGAGGCGGCCCTCCACGGAGACCGCGGCGTTGAGCCGCCGGAGCGTCGCCGCGTCGAGGCTCGCGAAGAGCGGCGCGAGCTTCGGCGCGATCCCGGGGTGCCGGTCGAGCACCGCCCGCCGGGCCACGGGCGCCACCTCGTAGACGATCTGGGCGGCGAGCGGATCGCCCATCACCACGAGGTCGAGGGCCGCGATGGCGCCGTCCGTGCCGTAGACCATGCCCGCGTTGACCCCGCTGATCCCCTCGGCGGCCGCCCGCGCCGTCACGGCGGTGTCGCCGCCCGGCAGGCTGACGATGCGATCGAGGGGCAGCCGGAAGCCGTAGGCCGCCTCGAAGGCCGGCAGGGCCGCCGGGCTCTCCACGAACTCGGTGGAGGCCGCGAGGTGGATCAGGCCGCCCCGCACCGCCCGCGCGAAGTCCGCCATGCTGGCCAGGCCCTCGCGGCGCGCGAGCGCGCCCTGCACGGCGATGAGCCAGGTGTTGTCGGCGGGCGCCCGCGGCAGCCAGACGAGGCCTCGGGCCACGTCCGACGCGGCCGCGAGGCGGTAGGCCTCGTCCGGCCGCTTCCAGCCCGGATCGGTCTCGGTGCCGGTGAAGAAGGCCGCGTTGCCGGTGTACTCCGGATAGAGATCGACCTCCCCCGAGAGGAGCGCCCCGCGCACGATCAGCGTCGGCCCGAGCCCGAGGCGGCGGGTCACCGGGATCCCGAGCTCCTCCAGGCAGAGGGCGATCATGGCGCCGACGAGCGCGCCCTCGGTGTCGCTCTTCGAGGCGACCACCACGGGCGCGGCGGCGCCGGCGCGGAACGCCGTCAGGGCCAGCGGCAGCGCCGCGAGGACGCCCCTGCGGCTCGGCGCGCGGCGGCCCCCGGTTCTACTAATCGATGGTTGCATTAGCTCGGCCGATGCACCGCTGCCGCACTCCGCCGGAAAAATGTATCAGCCGATAACATTCGGCCCCGCCGGTCCGGTTCCGCGACCGCCGAAGCGCTTGACACGCCGGGCATTACGGGCGACGGCTCGGGCGGTCTCGACGGCATTTTGGGAGTGTTGCCGAGACCCAGCGCTGCCGCAACCGGGATCAGCCCGGCCAACGGGCAGCTGCCTCCAAGAGGCGCTCCTCGGCACAGAACAGGTTCCGCCCGCGGAACGGATCGAAGGGAAGACGACCCGGCGTGAGTGCTGAAACAAACGACGAACTGCTGAACGGCACCCGCGTTCTGGTGGTCGAGGACGAAGCCGCCATCTCGATGCTCCTCGAGGACATGCTCCTCGATTTCGGATGCACCGTGGTGGGTCCCGCCGCGCGCCTCTCCACCGCCCTGGAGATGGCCGAGGCCGAGACCTACGAGGTGGCGATCCTCGACGTGAACGTCGCGGGCGAGCCGATCTACCCGGTGGCCGAGGCGATCGCGAAGCGCGACCTCCCCCTCGTCTTCTCGACGGGCTACGGCGGCGCCGGCATCCGCGAGCCGTTCCGGGACCGCCCCGTCGTGCAGAAGCCGTTCAGCCAGGCCGACCTCAAGCGCACGCTCATCAGCGCGATCAGCGCCGCGCGGGGCTGACCCGCGCCCGCCCGGCCGCGGCGGCCGCTCAGGCCGCAGGCGGGCTCACAGCCCATCCAGCGGAAAGGCATCGGGCAGGTGGCGCGGCCAGGCGCCGCGCCCCAGGAAGACCGCGTCCGCCCGGAGGGTGAGGCCGGCGCACCAGGGGTTTCGCCCCGCCCAGGCGCGGGCCGCCCGCGCCACGCGCCGCCGCTTGGCAAGGTCGATCGCCTCCCGGGCATCCCCGAGGGCCGCGCGCGCCTTCACCTCCACGAACGCGACGGTGGCGCCCCGGCGCACGATCAGGTCGATCTCGCCGCCCGCCGCCGCGTAGCGCAGGGCGAGCGGCCGGTAGCCCTTCATCAGCAGGACGGCGAGGGCGAGCCACTCGGCCCGGCGGCCCCGCCCCTCCGTGGCGCGCCGGCGCGCCAGGCCCTCAAGCCGCGCCATCGTCCGGTCGATCATCCTGGCGGCTGAGCGCGAGGGCGCGGGCGTAGACGACGCGGCGCGGCTGGCCGGTCTCGTCCGCCACGAGGGTCGCCGCGTCCTTGATCGAGTGGCGCGCCAGGGCGACGCGCAGGGCCGCGTCGAGCCCCGCATCGGCCTCGGCCGGCGCCTGGTCCTCCGGGGCGGTGCCGATCACCACCACGACCTCGCCCTTCGGCGGGCCCTCCTCCGCGAAGGTGCCGGCGAGGCTGCCGAGGGTACCGCGCCGGATGGTCTCGTAGAGCTTGGTCAGCTCCCGCGCGACCGCGGCCGGCCGCTGGGCGCCCAGGATCTCGGCCGCGTCGATGAGCATCTCGGGCAGGCGGTGGGGGGATTCGAACAGCACGAGGGTGCCCGGCACGGCGCCGAGCGCCTCGAGCCGGTTGCGGCGGGCGCCGGACTTCTGCGGCAGGAAGCCCTCGAAGAAGAAGCGGTCGGTCGGCAGGCCCGCGGCGACGATCGCGGTCATCACCGCCGACGGGCCCGGGATCGGCGTCACCGGGAGGCCGGCCTCGATCGCCGCCTGCACGAGCTTGAAGCCCGGGTCCGACACGAGCGGCGTGCCCGCGTCCGAGACGAGCGCCAGGGCCTCGCCCTCCTGCATGCGCCGCACCATCCGCTCGCGCACCGCGGCGTTCGAGTGCTCGTGATAGGCGACGAGGGGCGTGGTGATCCCGTAATGCGCGAGCAGCGTGCGGGTGACGCGGGTGTCCTCGGCCAGCACCGCGTCGGCCGCCGCGAGCGTCGCGAGCGCGCGGAACGAGACGTCGCGCAGGTTGCCGATCGGCGTCGCGACGACGTGGAGGCCGGGCGAGAGGCGCTCGGCCTCGGCGGCGAGCCCGAAGGCCGTGAAGGTGGCGGGCTCCCGCGCGCCGGGGGCCGGGCGGCGGGTCGTGTCGGGTCGCTGTGTCATTGGGGAGACATTGGCACAGGAACGGCCTGTGCGAAATTTTAACGACCCCGCCCGCCGCATTTACTTTTCGGATCCTGTCTCTCATCCCTTGGGGTGGGCGGAGCAAGGAGATCCAGAATGGCGGGCTGGAGCTGTTCTCTAGCGAGAGTTGCGCTATTCGGCACGGCCCTCGGGCTGCTCTCCGGCTGCGTCGGCGGCCCGGACGGCGTGCGCGGCACCCGCGGCGCGCCCCAGGCGGATCTCGGTGCGCCGGTGGCGGATCCCGGCGCTCCGGGCCAGGCCGGACGGATCGGCACGGGCAGCGTCAAGGTCGCGCTCCTGATCCCGCTCAGCGGCCAGGGCGCGAATCTCGGCGCGGCGATGCGCAACGCGGCCGAGCTCGCCCTCGCCGAGTTCCAGCAGCCCGACCTGCAGATCATCGTGAAGGATGACCGCGGCGCGCCGGACGGGGCGCGCGAGGGCGCGCAGGCGGCCCTGGCGGACGGCGCCGAGCTCGTGATGGGGCCGCTCTTCGCCGCCAACGTCGCGGCGGCCGCCGGGCCCGCCCGGGCCGCCGGCCGGCCGGTGATCGCCTATTCGAGCGACGCCACGGTGGCGAGCCAAGGCGTCTACCTCCTCAGCTTCCTGCCGCAGGCGGAGGTGGAGCGGGTGGTCGACGAGGCGGTCTCGGGGGGCAAGCGCTCCTTCGCGGCCCTGATCCCCGAGAACGCCTACGGCAACGCCGTCGAGGCGAGCTTCCGCGAGACGGTGGCGCGCCGCGGCGCCCGCATCGCCGCGGTGGAGCGCTACGCCCCGGGCCAGCCGGGACCCGCGGTGGAGCGCCTGGCGGGCGTGATCACGGGTCCGGGCGCGCAGGCCGACGCCCTGTTCATCCCGGAATCGCCGGACGGGCTCGCGGCCGTCGCCGCGGCGCTGACCCGGGCCGGCTTCTCGCCCGCGCGGGTGCGCCCCATCGGCACCGCCCTGTGGAACGACCCGCGGGTCTTCGCCCTGCCGGCGCTCCAGGGCGGCCGCTTCGCCGCCGCGGACCCGGCCGGCTTCGCGGCCTTCGCGGGCCGCTACCAGGCCCGCTACGGCGCGAGCCCGCCGCGGGTCGCCTCGCTCGCCTACGATTCGGTGTCGCTCGCCGCCGCGCTCACCCGGCAATACGGCTCGCAGCGCTTCGCCGAGGCGACGCTGACCGGGGCAGCCGGCTTCTCGGGCGTCGACGGCACCTTCCGCTTCCGCCCCGAGGGCGTCAGCGAGCGGGCGCTCGCGGTCTACGAGATCCGCAGCAATGCCGCCGCGATCGTCAGCCCCGCGCCGCGGGCGCTCGGCAAGCCGGGCACCTGAGCGGCCGGCTGCATCCGCTCGTCCGACCCGGTCACCTCATCCCGGGTCGCGGAGCACCGGGACGGGGCGCGGATGATCGAGAGCGGTCCATCACTTCGAAGCCATCCCGCAAACGGGTTCAGCCGTGCAAACGGCCGCCTTCGGTGAGCTTCGTATGATCTGCACCCACCCGAGCGAGGTGTCCGGAGGGTCCGCTTGCCCGCAATCACCGAATCACCGGGACGCTTCCACGGATTGAGCACGCCCCAGGAGCTGGGTGCGCACGATCAGCTCCCCGATCTGCCGCCCCATCTCTCGGCCGACCTCCCCTGAGAAACGGTAGTGAAAGCCGGCATAAATCCGCGCCAACACGGCTTCATCGGCATAGTCGCTGATGCGCGTCCAATGACGCACGACGCCCGGCGCCGTCGGACTCGTGAGGGAGATGTCACCGACTTCGTTGCCGACAAGGAGGATCAACACGGTCGCGACCGCAGACGACGTGATGCAATGCGCGCACGGATACTCTGGGTGCATCGGGGTGTCGCCGAGCGGCAGCCAGGCCTCGTCCCGCGGGGTTGCCGGATTGCCTCCCAAGTCGCCGTTGCGAATGGCCGTGATCGGCCGCCAGAATCCATACGCGTATTTGGCCTCGAAGACGGCGATCTGGGCATCGCTGCCAGCCATCGCTGCGAGTGCGTAGAGGCGGGCGCAATCCAGAAGGTCCAAGTTCTTCGCGAGGGCAACCTGCCGGAGGATGGGATTGAAGGTCCGCGCCCCTGCCAGAAACCAAAAACGGCCGATGCTGGTCTGTTCCGGAGTTCTGATGGTGCTGTTGCGCGCCCCGAGTTTCCGGACCTCGTTGTAATCGCGCGTCCAGGTCTCCGAAGTCAGTGCCGGCGGCGGCGGGGGACGGAACTGCGCTCCCGACGTCAACACCCAGGGCTTCATGCGCCCGATGTGCGAGAACAAAGGTATGACGGTCGGAACGTAGGCACCCGGCGCTCCATGTGGGCGGTAGTTCTCTCGCGCCTCGGATCCGTCCTCGAAGCGCTCCGCCAGCATTCCGGACGCGGCACGTTTCCCGAGTTCGATGCCTTTCGTCTTTGCGACACCGTCATCGAGGTCCGCGAGCATTCGTGCGTAGGTTTCGTTCAAGCTTTCCTTCTGATCGGGATAGAGCGCGACGAGGACATCGTGGCCGGCCGTGGCCGCTGCGGCTTCCTTGGAGGCATCCGGCTGCGGTGCGAGGGACAGGCGATAGGGTGCGTAGCGGCCCTCTACGGCATTCACGGCTTCGAAGACGGCCGTGTGCAGAATGGCGAAGTTCCTGCCGTGGGGCGACGGTCCGAGTTGCTTCTCGGCCGCGATGGCATCCGCCTTGGCATTCCAATCCATCACGATATCGGCTCGGGCCGAAACCATCGTTGCGGCGATGGCCAACGGAGCCATGACGAGCCGAAGGCGTCGAGTTTGTGACAACGATGCCATCGCGGAACTCCCTATCTGTGCCACCCGAACAATATTCGCCTTGCTTGGGACCTCACTGGGCTGACTGCCGCACCCGGATACGTAGTGTTAGAGACAGGGTGACGGTTACGCATTCTATGTAATCGAGCAAGAAGATTTTATTCCGGAGGCTCGTTGCTTGAGACGGGCTACGCCGCTTACGCGATTGAAGAAGATTACGCGGTCGGTGACGGCTGGCGATTGCGGACTTGGTCTCCGCCTTCCTACCCCGGCCGGGGTGACCGGACGGCCGACGAATGGCCGCTTTCGGACAGGCCTGACGGCTGGCCGGAGGCTGTCCGGGCGGCCGCGCTGGGTCGAAAGCGGTCCCGCGTCCAGGCAGGACCGCTTTCAACCCCTGCACCCTCGACCCTCGGACGGCCTCCGGCAGCCGAGCCACCGATCAGGCGGCGAGTTCCGCCACCAGAGCGTTGAGCACCGGCGCGCCGCGGGGCGTCGCGGCGATGCGGCCGCCGGGGAGCCGGGCGATCAGGCCGTCGCCGACGAGGGCTTCGACGCGGCCGGCGTCGAGGGGGCGGCCCTTCAGGGCGGCGTAGCGGGCGGGGTCGATCCCCTCGGCGAGGCGCAGGCCCATCATCAGGAACTCGTCGCCCTGGTCGGCGGGGGCGATCACCTCGGTCTCGACGATGCCGTGGCCCTCGGCCTCGACCCGGGCGAGCCACGCCTCCGGGGCGCGTTCCGTCACGGTGCCGAGGCGGCCCTCCGCGGTCACGAGGCGGCCATGCGCGCCGGGGCCGAGGCCCGCGTACTCGCCGTAGCGCCAGTAGAGCAGGTTGTGGCGCGACTGCGCCCCGGGCCGGGCGTGGTTGGAGATCTCGTAGGCGGGCAGGCCCGCGGCGGCGCAGACCTCCTGCGTGACGTCGTAGAGGATGCGCGCCGTCTCCTCGTCGGGCGGCACAAGGCGGCCGGCGGCGGCCAGCCCGTGGAAGGGCGTGCCGGGCTCGATGGTGAGCTGGTAGAGCGACAGGTGCTCGGCCGCCCGCGCGATCGCCTCGCGGAGTTCGGCGCGCCACGCCTCCGGGGTCTGGCGGGGGCGGGCGTAGATCAGGTCGAAGGAGCTGCGCGGGAAGTGCGCGGCGGCCGTCTCGATGGCCCGCAGCGCCTCCGCGACGCTGTGCAGGCGCCCGAGCGCCCGCAGGTCGGCGTCGTTCAGCGCCTGGACGCCGAGGGAGACCCGGTTGACGCCGGCCGCGCGGTAGCCGCGGAAGCGCTCCGCCTCGACGCTCGTCGGGTTCGCCTCCAGGGTGATCTCGGCCTCGGGGGCGAGGCCCCAGGCGGCGTCGACCGCCTCGATCAGGCCCGCCACCGTCGCGGGGGCCATCAGGGAGGGCGTGCCGCCGCCGAGGAAGACGCTCGACACGGTGCGGCCCGGGGTGCGGGCGGCCACGTGCGCGATCTCGGCCCGGAAGGCCGCGAGGAAGCGCGCCTCGTCCACGGGGGCGTGGCGGACGTGGCTGTTGAAGTCGCAGTAGGGGCACTTCGCGGCGCAGAAGGGCCAGTGCAGGTAGACCCCGAAGCCCGCGTCGCGGGTCGGGTGGTCCGGGCCGGAACGGTCGCTCATCGGGCGCTCTTGGGCGCGCGGGCGCCGGCTGGCAAGCCCTCAGGCGGGCCGGCGCAGGCAGGCGGCGGCGAGATCCACGAAGGCGCGGGCGCGGTGGGACAGGGCGTTGCCGTTCTGCCAGTCGACGCCGTGCTTCTCCTCGGAGGAGATCTCGCCGAAGGTCCGGTCGAACCCCTCGGGGCGGAACATCGGGTCGTAGCCGAAGCCGAGGCTGCCCCGCGGCTCCACGAGGTCGCCGAAGACGCGGCCCTCGAACAGCTCGGTGTGCCCGTCCGGCCAGGCGAGCACCAGCGCCGAGACGAAGTGCGCCCGGCGGTCGGTCGCCCCGCGCCGGTCGAGCTCGGCCGCGATCCGCGCCATCGCACCCGAAAAGTCCTTGGAGGGCCCGGCCCAGCGGGCCGAGAACAGGCCCGGCGCCCCGTCGAGGGCGTCGACGCAGAGGCCGGAATCGTCCGCGAAGGCCGGTAGCCCCGAGGCCTCGGCCGCCGCCAGCGCCTTGATGGCCGCGTTCTCGGAGAACATCGTGCCGGTCTCGTCGGGCTCCGGCAGCTTGAGCTCGCCCGCTGAGACGGCCTCGACGCCGAACGGCGCCAGCAACTCGCGCATCTCGACGAGCTTGCCGGCGTTGTGGGTCGCGATGACGACCCGGCCCTGCAGGACGCGGTGGCTCATGCGATCGCCTGCTTCTGGAGGGCGACGAGGTCGGCGACCCCGGCCTTGGCGAGGCGCAGGAGCTCCAGGAGCTCGGCCTCCGTGAAGGGCTTGCCCTCGGCGGTGCCCTGCACCTCCACGAGGCCGCCCGTGCCGGTGATCACGAAGTTCGCGTCCGTCTCCGCACCCGAATCCTCGGCGTAGTCGAGGTCGAGCACCGGCGTGCCCTTGTGGATGCCGCAGGACACGGCCGCGACGTGGTCGCGCAGCGGGTCGACCGAGATGATCGAGCGGCCGCGCATCCAGGCGAAGCAGTCGTGCAGCGCCACCCAGGCGCCGGTGATCGCCGCCGTGCGAGTGCCGCCGTCGGCCTGGATCACGTCGCAATCCACGGTGACCTGTCGCTCGCCCAGGGCCGGCAGGTTGGTGACGGCCCGCAGGGAGCGCCCGATCAGCCGCTGGATCTCCTGCGTGCGGCCCGAGGGCTTGCCGGAATTTACCTCGCGGCGGGTGCGCTCGTGGGTCGCGCGGGGCAGCATCGCGTACTCGGCCGTCACCCAGCCCTTGCCGGAGCCCCTGAGCCAGGGCGGGCCGCGCTCCTCCAGCGAGGCGGTGCAGAGCACCTTCGTCTCCCCGAAGCTGACGAGGCACGAGCCCTCCGCGTAGCGCGCCACCGCGCGTTCGAGCGAGATCTTGCGCAGCTCGTCCGGCGCGCGCTTCGAAGGCCGCATGGGGGCTCTCCCGAGGGGTGTCAGGGCTGCGCTCTTACGGAAGCGGCCCGCCCCCGGCAACCCGGGCCCGCGGGGTGCGGCACAGGCGGACAGTTGTGCTCGGGGCACCGCGCGGACACAATCGCCCCCCAGGATCCAGCCCGTGACCGACCTTTCCCCGCCCCCCTTCCAGCCGCTCTCGGCGCTCAACGACCGCGCCCGCGAGATCTTCCGCCAGATCGTGGAATCCTACCTGTCGACGGGGGAGCCCGTCGGCTCGCGCAACCTCGCCCGCATCCTGCCGATGGGCCTGTCCCCGGCCTCGATCCGCAACGTGATGGCGGATCTGGAGCATTCGGGGCTGATCTACGCCCCCCACACCTCGGCGGGCCGGCTGCCCACCGAGCAGGGCCTGCGCTTCTTCGTGGACGCGATGCTGGAGCTCGGCGATGTCGGCCACGACGAGCAGGCGCGCATCGAGGCGCAGATGCGGGCGGCCGCCTCCCGCCACACGTTCGATTCGGCGCTGGCCGAGGCCTCGACGCTCCTGTCGGGCATCTCCCGGGGGGCGGGCGTCGTGGTCACCACCAAGACGAACGTCCAGCTCAAGCACATCGAGTTCGTGCGCCTCGACATGGACCGTGCCCTGGTGGTCCTCGTCTCCGACGACGGGTCGGTGGAGAACCGCATCGTCGAGCTGCCGCCGGGCCTGCCGGCAAGCGCGCTGCAGGAGGCCTCGAACTACCTCAACGCCCGCCTGCACGGGCGAACCCTCGGGCGGCTGCGCGCCGAGATCGAGGCGGGCCGGCAGGCCATGAAGCGCGAGCTCGACGCGCTGACCGAGCGCCTCGTGGATGCCGGGCTCGCCACCACGGTCGGCCCCTCGGATGCGCGCCAGCTCATCGTGCGCGGCCAGGCGAACCTCCTCGACGACCTGCGCGCTGCGGAGGACCTCGAGCGGATCCGCCTGCTGTTCAACGACCTCGAGACCCAGAAGGACGTCATCGACCTCCTCGCCCGCGCGGAGGGCGGCGAGGGCGTCCGGATCTTCATCGGCTCCGAGAACAAGCTGTTCTCGCTCTCGGGCTCCTCGATGATCGCGGCGCCGTTCCGGGACGGCTCCCAGAAGATCGTGGGCGTCGTCGGCGTGATCGGGCCGACCCGGCTCAACTACGCCCGCATCGTGCCGATGGTCGACTACACCGCCCGCGTGGTCTCGAAGCTCCTCGAAGGCGGGCGCTAGGAGGCGGGATGAGCGGGCGCTCCCGCCCACTCACCGCAGGTTCGCCCGCGACGCGATTTCCAGGGCCCGAGCGATCCCTGGAGGCCTCCTTCGAGGCTTCGCTTCGCTGCGCACCTCAGGATGAGGTCGCGGGTGGGAGGCAACGCAGCACCCGGCAGATCCCATCCACACACCTCATCCTGAGGCGCCGCGAAGCGGCCTCGAAGGAGCCATTCAGAACCCGCCGCGCTCCCTGGAGCCCTCCTTCGAGGCTTCGCTTTGCTCCGCGCCTCAGGATGAGGTCGCGGGTGGGGAAACCCGGACGGTTCATCCCACCCCCACACCTCATCCTGAGGTGCCCCACAGGAAGCCTCGAAGGAGCCCTCCAGGCATCGCGCGGGAGCCGGCGCCCGCCATCGACGGCGGTCGCACAACCTCGGATTGCGCAAGGCAACCACGGCGTCGAGCAGCCCAGGAAGGGGGCGGGGTCGCCCCCGCCCCCGCCGGATCAGGCCGGGATCACGTCGATGATCTCGTAGGTGTCCGGATCGATGATCAGGATGTCGTCCCGCACGAGGATGAAGCGGTAGCCCCGGTAGGCCGGGACGAGGCTGATGATCGCCGGCGGCAGGGTGTGGAGCGTGATCGAGCGCGGGATCGCCGTGCCGACCGCGATGTTGAAGTTGACGTTCGAGACGCGCGTCACGCTGCTGCTGGTGATCGACTGCCGGAACTCGGTGCGCTGGCGGGTGTCGAGGCGCTGGACCGCGCCGCGTGCCTCGCCGCGACCGCCGCCGCCGCGCTCGCCCCGCTCCGAACCGCCGCGCTCGCCCCGCTCGGCGCCGCGCTCACCGCGCTCACCGCGCTCACCGCCGCGCTCACCGCGCTCACCGCGCTCCGCACCGTTGCGTCCGCCGTCGCGGTCGCCCGCCTGGTTCCGGTCGCCCGCCCTGTCGCCGCGCTGTCCGCCGTCCTCGCGGCCGCCGCGCTGGCCGGCACCGTCCCGGCCGCCGCCGGCACCGTCCCGACCACCGCCCGCGCCGTCCTCCCGGCCGCCGCGCTCGGCTGCGCCGCCGCGCTCGCCCGCACCGCGCTCGGC
>NZ_JBKFBF010000170.1:0-296 GCF_053346035.1 Methylobacterium sp. A54F
CCTCGGCGGTGGGCTCCGGCTCCGGCGGGCGCGGCGGCAGAGGGCGCCGCGGGAGAGGGGGCAGGGCCGCGGCCGGCGGCGTCGGACCCGGCGCGGCGGGCGGCCGGGCGTCCGGGGGCGCGGCGCCGGACACCTCGGGGACGGGCGCGCGGACGGGGGCGTGGACAGCGAGGACCGGAGCGGACGGCCGGGGATCGGCCTTCAGGCGGGCGATCTCGCCGCCCTGCGTCGAGACCACGGCGGCCAGGTCGCGCACGATGCCGCTGAGGAGGCCGATCCCCACGGTGACGTCCTCG
>NZ_JBKFBF010000171.1:0-295 GCF_053346035.1 Methylobacterium sp. A54F
TCGCCGGGTCGCCCCGGTCGCGGGCGTGGCGGCCGGCCTCGGCGATGGCGGCCGGCGACGCGTCGGGCGGCAGCGCGCCGGGGGCCAGGGTGTCGGCGGCGGGGGCGTCGGGCGGCGAGTTCGGGGGACGGTCGGATGCGGACACGGGGCACCTCCTGGGGGGACCGCAGGAGATAGGGCGCCGGGGCCGCCCGTTCAGCCGTTGGGCCCGCGCCGCGCCCGCCGCCCGCGGAAGATCAGGGCCAGGTTGCGCAGGTAGATCCCGGTGGAGAGCCCCTGCCCGATGATGATCACC
>NZ_JBKFBF010000172.1:0-295 GCF_053346035.1 Methylobacterium sp. A54F
CCTGCACCGCGCCGAGCAGGCGGTTGTGGTTGCCGATCACCCGGCCCCGGAACGCGAAGGAGCGGGTCTGGAAGTAGCGGTAGTAGCGCGGAAAGCGGTCCTGGATGGCCCGGGCGAGCACCCTCTGGTCGCGCGCCGTGGTGATCTGCTCGGCATCCGGCAGGCCCGAGGCGTTGGCGTAGTGGGTGCGGCCCATGCCGAGCGCCCGGGCCTTGGCGGCCATCAGCTCGGCGAAGCGCTCCTCGCTGCCGGCGATGTTCTCGCCGATGGCGCAGGCCACGTGGTTGACCGACTT
>NZ_JBKFBF010000173.1:0-294 GCF_053346035.1 Methylobacterium sp. A54F
GGCACATCCGTTGCGAGGGCCTGCTCGATAAGAAGGCAGGGACACTGCGATGACGATCTGGACACGGTGGGCCAAGGACTGGACCAGGGAGACGGTGCGGGGCGCGGCCCGCGCCTGCGCCCTCGCGGGGGGCCTGGCGCTCGCGAGCCTCGGGGCCGGCGCCGCGCAGGCGCAGGAGACCATCAAGGTCGGCATCCTGCACTCGCTCTCGGGCACGATGGCGATCACCGAGACGACCCTGAAGGACGTGATGCTGATGCTGATCGCCGAGCAGAACGCCAAGGGCGGCGTGCT
>NZ_JBKFBF010000174.1:0-294 GCF_053346035.1 Methylobacterium sp. A54F
GGTGGTCGGCGTCCGAGCCGCGCTCGCGGCCGGTGGTGCGCGGCGCCTCGGCCGGCACCGTGACGCCCGCCGGTGTCAGGACCGCCCCGGTGTGCTCGCCCGCGCAGGCCGAGAGCAGCAGCGGCAGCGCGAGGGCGAGCCCCCGGCGCGGCCGGCCGGCTCCGCGGATGATGCTGCGTTCCAAGACCCCGCGCATGGCCCCTCAGCGCCGAAGCGCCCGCTCCCTGTCCGCCTCCCCGAGGGGGCGTGCCGCCTCGCCGAGGAATTCCAGCGCGTCGGCGCTCGTCAGATCCA
>NZ_JBKFBF010000175.1:0-294 GCF_053346035.1 Methylobacterium sp. A54F
GCGTTTCGAGTCGAGGCCGGCGTGTTCGGGCCGGTGACGAGGGGGTGGCCCATGCCGGAGACGACGCCGTTCCGCCGCGTCCTCGTGAAGCTCTCCGGCGAGGCGCTCGCCGCCCCGGGCGGCTACTGGTTGCATCCCCCGACGCTCGCGGGCCTCGCCGAGGACATCGCCCGCACCATGGAGACCGGGATCGAGATCGCCCTGGTGGACGGCGGCGGCAACATGATCCGCGGTGCCCGCATCTCGGCGGCCGGCTTCATCGACCGCGCCACCGGCGATTCGCTCGGCATGATG
>NZ_JBKFBF010000176.1:0-293 GCF_053346035.1 Methylobacterium sp. A54F
CGGGCTCGTCGTCGCGCTCGTCGGCACGGGCGCGGCCTGGCTCGTCGCCGCCTACGAGTTCCCGGGCCGGGGGGTCCTCGAGATCGGCCTGGTGCTGCCGCTCGCGGTGCCGACCTACATCGTCGCCTTCGCGTATCTCGACCTGCTCCACCCCCTCGGCCCGGTGCAGACGGGGCTGCGCGGCCTCCTCGGCCTGTCGCGCCCGCGCGACCTCGCGCTGCCCGACATCCGCTCCCTCGCGGGCTGCGTGCTGCTCCTCGGCTTCGTCCTCTACCCTTACGTCTTCCTGCCCC
>NZ_JBKFBF010000177.1:0-293 GCF_053346035.1 Methylobacterium sp. A54F
TGAGGATCGTGATGCCGACGAGGAACAGCGCGCCGCCGAGGGCCGACAGCCCGATGAGCGGGTGGGACAGGAAGCAGATCGCGAAGTAGAGCGGCATCCAGGGCAGGTCGCACAGGGCCGCCGGAGCCGGGCTCGAGAGGAACCCGCGGATCTGGTCTAGGTCGCGCAGCGGCAGGTAGGCGGCGCCCGGCGTCGGGCCGCCCTGGGGCGCCTGCCCCACCGCGGTGAAGACCCGGGGGCTGAGGCACTCGTCGAGCACCGCGACGATCCGGGTGAGCAGGCGGGCGCGCATC
>NZ_JBKFBF010000178.1:0-292 GCF_053346035.1 Methylobacterium sp. A54F
GAGCGGGGCGAGCCCCTGCCGATCGGGCGGGGCCGGGTGGTCCGGCGTCCGGAGGGGGCGCGTGTGGCGCTTCTGTCGCTGGGCACGCGGCTCGGGGAGGCCCTGAAGGCGGCCGACCAGCTGGAGGTGTCGGGGGTCGGCGTGACGGTGGCGGACGCGCGGTTCGCCAAGCCGCTGGACGCGGATCTGGTGCTGGATCTTGCGGGCAGCCACGAGGTCCTGGTGACGCTGGAGGAGGGCTCGACGGGGGGCTTCGGTGCGATGGTTCTGCATCTGCTGGCGAGCCGAGGCG
>NZ_JBKFBF010000179.1:0-292 GCF_053346035.1 Methylobacterium sp. A54F
GCTGAGGCGCCGGAGCGGTCCCGATCCGCGTTGTCCCCAGCAGCCCGATGTCGTAGGGCGGCGCCGGGGCCGGCGGGGCCGCGCGGGAGCGGACGGATGAGCGACAGCAGCGGGCCGGCCTTCGGCGCCGCCCTTCCGCCCGCGGGCCGCTTCGAGACGCTCACGCCCCTGGTCCGCCGGCGCATCGCGCCGGACGGCAGCCCCTTCACGGCGAGCGGCACCTGCACCTACGTGGTGGGCCACGGCCGCGTCGCGGTAATCGACCCCGGGCCCGGGGACGCCGCGCACGTCG
>NZ_JBKFBF010000018.1:0-85340 GCF_053346035.1 Methylobacterium sp. A54F
GGGGCCCGGGCGGGCCCGGGGGACCGGCGGGGCCGCGCGGACCCACCTTGCCGGGGGCGCCGGGCAGCCCGGGCGTGCCGGGGGGACCGGCCTCGCCCGGAGGTCCCGCGGGGCCGGCCGGCCCCTCGCGCCCCGGCTCGCCCGGAGGACCGGGCGGTCCCGCGATCCCCTGGGGACCCGCGCTGCCCTGGGGCCCGGGGGCCCCGTCCTGGCCGGGCGGACCTGCCGGGCCCGGCGCTCCGCGCTCGCTCGCCGCGCCCGCAGGGCCGGCGGGACCGGTCTCGCCCCGGGGACCTGCCGGTCCGGCGGGTCCCGCCTCGCCGCGTGGGCCGGGAGGGCCCGGGGGCCCGGGAGGCCCCGCCGCGGCGGCGCCCGCGGTCACGGCCGCGCCCGCGGGGCCGGGCGGACCCTGCTGGCCGCACTCTCCGACCACGGCGGTGCGCTCCTGGCCCTTGGCGCGCAGGGTGATGATGCAGGTCGCGGGGTGGTACACCACGCGGAACTCGAAGTTGCCGCCGCCGTCGACCCGGGTCGGGAAGCCGCCGTCGAGGGTGATCTCGCCGTCCGGCGCGTCCACCGTCCCGAGCACCCAGAGCTCCCCCGCGGTGATCTTCGCGGCGAGGATCCGGATCTCGGCGGCGGCCGGGCGCGCGAGGAGGAACGGGCTGCCGAGGAGGATCGCGCCCGCCGCCAGGATGCCGAGCGGGGCTCGCCGGAGATAGATTTCGACCACGCGCCATACCCTCGGGGGATGCAACGGGCGCAGATTGGTCCGATCCGGGGCGAAGGTTAAGACGCCCGAAGGGTGTATTAACCGTTTCCGTGGTCGCGCGGCCGGGAGTCCGGCGGAAGTCCGGCACCTGTGGCCCTGGCACCCGCGCTGGTTGCTCGTGGCCGGCGGCGCGCCGGCGATGGCGTCGGGCGGCCGGTTGCGGCATGAGGGGAGGCAGAACCTTGCCGGCCGCCCCCGCGTTACGGCACGGAGGCGGCGGGCGACCCGATCGGTGGCAGAATCGGTGGCAGAGACAGACACGCGCCAGCACTTCCGTTCGCTCTACCGGCACGGCTTCGCCCGCGTCGCGGCCTGCACGGGGCGCAGCCACCCCGGCGAGCCGGCGGCGAACCGCGACGCGATCCTCGACCTCGCGCGCCGGTGCGATGCGGCCGGCGCGGTGGTGGCGGTGTTCCCGGAACTCTCTCTCTCCGCCTACGCCCTCGAGGACCTGTTCCTGCAGGATACGCTCCTCGACGCGGTCGAGGCCGCGGCCGGCGACCTCGCGGCGGCCTCCGCGGACCTGCGGCCGCTGCTTCTCGTCGGCGCTCCCCTGCGCTGGCGCAACCGGGTCTACAACTGCGCCCTGGCGATCCAGGGCGGGCGCCTCCTCGGCGTGGTGCCGAAGAGCTACCTGCCGAACTACCGCGAGTTCTACGAGAAGCGGCACTTCGCCTCCGGCGCGGGCCTCGCGGGCGAGACCATCCGGGTCGGCGGCCACGCGGTGCCGTTCGGGACGGACCTGCTGTTCGAGGCGGAGGATCTCGCCGGCCTCACCGTCGGCATCGAGGTCTGCGAGGACCTGTGGGTGCCCGAGCCCCCCGGCATGAAGGCGGCGCTCGCCGGCGCCAGCGTCCTCGCGAACCTCTCGGGCAGCCCGATCACGGTCGGGCGCGCGGATTCGCGGGCGCTCCTCACCCGCGCCGCCTCCATGCGGGGCCTGTGCGCCTACGTCTACGCCGCGGCGGGCACCGGGGAATCCACCACCGACCTGTCCTGGGATGGCCAGACCAGCATCGACGAGCTCGGCGAGCGGCTGGCGGAGGGCGAGCGCTTCTCCAGCGACCCGGTGATGACGCTTGCCGACATCGACCTCGACCGCCTGCGCCAGGAGCGCCTGCAGGCCGGCAGCTTCGACGACAATGCCCGGGCCGGGGTCTCGGCCCCCTCGGGACATCCGGCCTTCCGGCGCATCGGCTTCCGCCTCGCGCCGCCGGAGGCGGATCTCGGCCTCATGCGGCGGGTCGAGCGCTTTCCGTTCGTGCCGGCCGATCCGGCGCGCCTCGCACAGGATTGCTACGAGGCCTACAACATCCAGGTCGCCGGCCTCGCCAAGCGCCTGGAGGCGACGGGCCTGCGCAGCGTGGTGATCGGGGTCTCGGGCGGCCTCGATTCGACGCACGCGCTCATCGTCGCCGCCAAGGCCTTCGACCGGCTGGGTCTCCCGCGCGCCGGCATCCGCGCCTACACGCTGCCGGGCTTCGCCACCTCGGATGCCACCAAGGCCAACGCCCACGCGCTGATGCGGGCGCTCGGCACCACCGCCGAGGAGATCGACATCCGCCCGGCCGCCCGGCAGATGCTCGCCGACATGGGCCACCCGTTCGGGCGGGGCGAGGCCGTCTACGACGTCACCTTCGAGAACGTGCAGGCCGGCCTGCGCACCGACTACCTGTTCCGCCTCGCCAACCAGCAGGACGGCATCGTGATCGGCACCGGGGACCTCTCCGAGCTGGCGCTCGGCTGGTGCACCTACGGGGTCGGCGACCAGATGAGCCACTACGCCGTCAACACCGGCGTGCCGAAGACCCTGATCCAGCACCTGATCCGCTGGGTGATCGGCACCGGGCAGTTTCCGGAGGAGGTCGGCGCGACCCTGCAGCGCATCCTCGACACCGAGATCTCGCCGGAGCTGGTGCCGAGCGACCCCGGCGCCGCGCCCCAGAGCACCGAGGCCAAGATCGGCCCCTACGCCCTGCAGGACTTCAACCTGTTCTACACGCTGCGGCACGGGTTCCGGCCCTCGAAGATCGCCTTCCTGGCGCTGCACGCCTGGGGCGATGCCGCGGCGGGCACCTGGCCGCCGGATTTCCCCACGGCGAAGCGGATCGCCTACGAGCTGCCGGAGATCCGGCACTGGCTCGGCATATTCCTCGCGCGGTTCTTCGGCTTCAGCCAGTTCAAGCGCTCGGCCCTGCCGAACGGGCCCAAGGTCTCCGCGGGCGGCGCGCTGTCGCCGCGGGGCGACTGGCGCGCGCCCTCGGATGCCAGCGCGCGGATCTGGCTCGCCGAGCTGGAGCGGAGCGTGCCCGAGGCCTGAAGGCTCGCCGCCGCCCGCCGCCTGGGGTAAGGTGCGGGCCGCCGAACCGGAGTTCCCTCGCGATGCGTCCCCTCCTGCTGGCAGCGCTCCTCGCGCTCCTGCCCACCGCCTCCTACGCGGGCTGCGCCTGCACCTGCGTCGAGGGCGAGATGCGCGCCGTCTGCTCGAGCCCGGTCGACATGGCGCCGGTCTGCACGCGGCTCTGCCCCTCGGCACTCTCGCTCGGCTCGGTCGCCGCCGAGCCGATCACCCTCCCGGGCGCGCCGCCGCGGCCGATCGTGAGCGGCCCGCCGCTGGAGGACGCGAACCCCTCCGCCGACATGCTGACCCGGGCGCTGCAGGATTACGGCGCCGCGCAGGATCCGAGCGCCGCGCCGCCGCAGTGATACAACCTCAGGTCGTTTAGACTCCAGCCATCAACCCTCGATCGCGTCCGCTATGGACACCGCGATGGACAA
Source organism: Methylobacterium sp. A54F (assembly GCF_053346035.1). Lineage (NCBI taxonomy): Bacteria > Pseudomonadati > Pseudomonadota > Alphaproteobacteria > Hyphomicrobiales > Methylobacteriaceae > Methylobacterium > Methylobacterium sp. A54F. The sequence continues at coordinate 3,551 of NZ_JBKFBF010000018.1, forward strand.
GCTGGACGTGAGCCCCGGACTCTCGATCCCGAACAGCTGGACAAGCCCGGACAGGCCGTGCTCGCCGGGCCCGTCGATCACGAAGTCGGCGGCCGGCTCTCCGGGCCCCGACAGCTTCGGGCGGATCCCCGTGTAATCGGGCGTCAGCGCCCCGTCCGGCAGGCCCGGCCAGTAGCGTCGGATGGCCGCGTAGAACAGTTCGGCCCGCGCCGGATCGAGGGTGTAGTCGAGGCGCTCGATCCACTCCACGTCGGGCCCGAAGCGCATGCGCCCGGCCAGGTCGAGGGTCAGGTGGATCCCGAGCCCACCCTCGACGGGGGCGGGGTAGATCAGGCGGCGGAAGGCCGGCTTGCCGGAGCAGCCGAAGTAGCTGCCCTTGGCGAGGACCAGGGGCGGAACCCGCTCCGCCGGGTACCCGTCCGTCGCCCGCGCGAGGGCCTGCGCGCCGAAGCTCGCGGCGTTGACGACGGCATCGCACGCCATCGTGCCGGGCTCCGCACCGCCGTAGCGGACCTGCCAGCGGCCCTCGGCGCGCTCGAGGCCGTCCACCGGCGTGCCGAGCGCCACCGCACCGCCATGGTCCTCGAGGTCGCCCCGCAGCGCCAGCATCAGGGCGTGGCTGTCGACGATGCCGGTCTCCGGGGAATGCAGCGCCGCCGTGCAGGCGAGGTTCGGCTCGAGTGCCCGCGCGGCGGCGGCGTCGAGCCATTCCAGGCCCTCGACCCCGTTCGCCGACCCCCGGCGGTGCAGGCGCGCGATCGCGTCCGTCTCGGCCTCGCTCGTCGCGACGATCAGCTTGCCGCAACGGGCGTGCGGCACCCCGTGGCTCGCGCAGAATTCGTAGAGCCGGGCGCGGCCCTCGACGCAGTGGCGGGCCCGCACCGATCCCTCAGGATAGTACATCCCCCCGTGGATCACCTCGGAGTTGCGGGAGGAGATCCCGGTCCCGATCGCGTCGGCGGCCTCCGCGACGATCACCGCGTGCCCGCGCATCGCCAGCGCGCGCGCCGCCGCGAGCCCGACGACCCCGGCCCCGACGACCAGCACCTCCATGGACGTCCTCCGTGCCCGCCCCCTCCGCAACCTGCGGGGCGGGCTCCCTGTCTGCCTCATCGCATCGCGCGTGCAAACAAGCGCGGCCTCGTGCGGTTGTCGGAGGGCACTCGCCGATCGTAGGACTTGCGGGCGCAATGCTCGGGCTCGCGACGATCGCCATCATCCTGTGGCCCGGATGAACCAGTGGGCTGTAAACCATCCGCATCCACTGCGGAGAGAGGCCGCGCAGCTTCCAGGCCTCGGCTGCCGGCGTCACCCTTGCGGAATGCGTGGCCGCGCTTGCGGCTTGTGAAGCGGAGATCATCGTGCGGGCGCCGCTGAGAAGCACCATGACATTGCTGATCGGCCTCGGGTTCGCCGCCTTGAGCGTTGCCCCGGCCATGGCGCAGGCGCGACGCGTCCTGTTGTGCCGCGAGCAGGCGGCGGCCGGCTTGAAGCCCGGCGAACCACCGGAGGCCTTCCGGCTCGCGCCGGTGCCCAAGGGCAGCTTCTCCCTTGTCCTGAACCGCGAGCTTCTCAGCCTGATCACCGCGGGGCGAACCGACTACTTCGAGTGCCAGCGCGTCACGGCGCGCGCCGAGGGCCGGCGGCAGGGGAGCACCCTCAAATGCCAGAACGGGACGCACTTCGTCACGCTCGACCTCAGCCGATGGACCTTCCTCAAGGCACAGCTGAACCCCGAGGATGAGGGCGAAGTATCCGTCAGCTACGGCGTCTGCGGTCCGGTCTGAAGCAGGACCGGGCCATTCAATCGTACTGCAACAGGAAAGCCGCGTAGAGAACGATCACCAGACCGACCAGGATCGTGACGACTGCCAGGTAAGCCACCGATCGCTCGCGAGGTCCGGAATAATCCTCTTCCACAGGATGCTCCGGCCGCAGGCCCGTACGAGACTTCCTGATGAGTTTAGGCGGAGGTTCGGTCGGGATCCATCAGCGGAGCGGACCGCGGCGCAGATATGAACAGACTGCTGTGCGTGTAGACTGCTCAGGCCGCGCGGGAAATCTGCTTGATCGCGTGTGACGGACGAGCTCCGCATACGCCCACGGAACCGAGCGTCCGCCGGGCTGTCGCGATGGCCTGTATGCTCGATTCGGGCGCACCGCAGGTCTCGGCACGCATCTCGAGGAGGACGAGCGCCAGGTACAGGCGCTCCGCTCCGTCACGCTCCTGGCGCGGAAGGTCACGGCTCAGAAGGGCGGACAGCTCGCGCAGATGAGCGCAGGTCGGTCGATCCGGCTTCGTCATGGGCGGAACCTCGCCGCGCGAGAGCACGAATCAATTTATGGACAAGGATCGCCCGGAAATCCACTACCTCCAGTAGAATTTGTCAGGAGATCCCGCAGGCGGGGCTTGACTGCCCTACCCTGCCTTCGGTGCAGGTCTCACCAAGCGCATTCTGCAGCGGCCTCGGCGAGCGCGTAACGCGCCGGTCTTCCGAGATTTGTCACCCGCTCTCGGCTTCACACCCGGGCAGCGGCCGTCGACGAGGTGCCGCTCCGGCGAATGCCACCACGACGATGCGCGAGGTAGACCGCACCTGCGAGGGCGCCGAGGCTTCCCCCGAGCGGGGCGCACAGGATCGCCACGAGGGGACCGAAGGATGCGAACATCACGGATGTCGCGGCGCCGCCACCGATCGCCGTCGCAGCCAGGAAGAACACGGGCATCTCCTCGCCTACGCAAACCGCCGAATCGGCTGGCCGCCCCCGACGATGCTCGCCGTCCGTAAAGCAAAGGTTAACGCGAGCCGGGGCACGCTTGGGTCTTCTCTGGACGGTCGTCGGTCAGTTCATGCGGCGCCGGCGTTCGCTGGCCTCGCGCCGGGCGAGTTGGCGCCCGACCTCCAGAAGGAGCGCGTCCGAGAGGAGTTGGAGCTGCGGGTCGTTGAGGACCGTGATCGCCTTGTGCGCCGCGATCGCCCGGTCTGCGACGTGCTCCAGGGGGGTGGCGGCTTCCTCAGCACCCGACGCGTCCTCACCCGTGCGGCTCTCGGTGATGTCGACGACGATGCCGCGGCCGCGCACCGGCAAGCCTTCGGCGTCGCGAAGGAAGCGGCCGCGCGACAGGAGCCAGCGGTCTACGCCGTCCGCCGAGCAGACGCGATACTGCGTGACGTAGACGCTGCCTTCGCGGGCGCAGGCGCCGATCAGGTCGGAAACCCGCTGCCGGTCGTGGGGGTGGATGCCCGCCGTGAACGCCGCTCGCGGCGCGCCAGCCTCGGCGTGCTCCGGGTCGACGTTGAACAGGAGCGCCACGAGCGCGTCCGCGTTGACACGGTCACTCCGGATATCCCACTCCCAGTTGCCGGCGACGTCGCCCGAGTCGAGCGCTGCTTGCAAAGTGACCTGCGACGCCCGATCGATGCCGTTCTTCAGTTTGCCCACACCCTGATCCCTCGCCCGGGAGATCCACGTTTCTACAACGACACAATTCGCAATCACAAGGTATGTCATATTGCATAGACAACCACTGAGCGAACTGCCGCGGGCGCCATTGGCACGAAATCGACGGGCTTTTGCTGCAATGCAACAGGTGCGGTGGTGACGACGATTCTCGATGCGCACGGGTTCGCGCTCGCGGCGCATGCGGGGCAGATCGACAAGGGCGGCCAGCCCTACATCCGGCACCTGGAGCGGGTCGCGAACCTGGCGCAGGCGCGAGCCGGCCATGCCCGGCAGATCGACGGGCTCGCCCTCGATCCGGCGGTGGTGAGCCAAGCCGCGCTGCTGCACGATGTGCTTGAGGATACAGCGAAAACGGCGGCGGACCTGCGGGCCGCGGGCTTCCCCGAGGCGGTGGTCGCCACGGTGGTCCTGCTCACCAAGCCCGCCCGCCGCACGGCCTATTCGGAGCGCATCACGGCGCTCATCGCCAGCGGCGACCTCGGGGCGATCCTGATCAAGATGTCCGACAACGAGGACAACCTGTGTCCGGCACGTGTCCTGCCGGATGTCCGATACCTGTCCGAGCGCTACGCGACCGCCTTCGCGCGCCTGCGAGCCGCCGCGGCGGAGCTCGGCTACACCGGCCGCTAGGCAGCCGGCGACCGCGGGGCGGACCGGGCCTCCCCTCCACCAAAAGTGGTAAAAAATTTCTCTACGATTGCATTCGCAGCGTTCCCATGCCCCCCGAAAGCTGATCTGATGCGGCTCGGACCATGCCGGAGGCGGGCGATGTCGGTTCTTGCTTCTTCCCTCAAGACGAGCGGTGACACGAAGGCCGTGGCCTTCGTCCTCGCGGTGATCGTGATCGATTGCCTGGTGGCGGGCTACGGGCTGCTTTCGGCCTGAGGCCGGTGGGCAGTGGGCTGCATGGCGGCGACCCGGCGCGCAGGGGCCTGAACGCTTCGGCGCCCCGGCCGTTCTGTGAGCATGGCAGCCAGCTCCGTCACCTGGACCCAGGGCCGCGTCGCCGAGGTGCCGCTGCAGCGCTTCGTCGGGCGCGTCGGCGCGGTGGATGTCGCGATCTGCGAGTATGACGGCTCGAACCGGTTGTGGACCTGGTGGAGCCCGCTCGCCGAGGACGTCTGGGGCCATGCGCCCGACGCCGAGGGGGCGAAGCGGCACTGCGAGCTGTGGCTGCGCGACTGGCTCGAGAACTTCCGCCCCTTCTTCGAGGCGGAGGCGCGGGTGCCCTGAGGAAGGGGGCGCCCGCTTCAGCTCCGGTTCAAGCGCCACGGCCCAGCTTGGCCGGCCTCCAGCGACCGGCCGGTCCGCCGGGGGCACCAGCCGGATCCGCCACGCCCATGCTTGCCGAAGCCCCGTTCGCCGAAGCCCTGCTCGCCTGCGCTTAGCCCGAGCGTGCGCCGCCCCGCCGCGGCGTGGATCCGGGCGGCGCCGCGTTCCGGCGCAGCCTCGCGCCCGCCCTGGAGCGCGCCTTCGCGACCGAGGATGCGTCGGCCTTCCCCGAGGGGTTCGCCGAGCTCATCGCCCGGCTGCATGCAGGCCCGCTGGGGAGCCCGGCCGCGCAGGCCGAGGTCCCGAGGGCCGCCTGAGGGGCCCGGATCAGTTCAGGACGACGACCTTCGCCCCCACCGGGACGCGGCCGTAGAGGTCGATCGCGTCCTGGTTGATCATGCGGATGCAGCCCGAGGAGACGCTGCGGCCGATCGATTCCGGCTCCGTGGTGCCGTGGATGCGGTAGAGCGTGTCCTTGTTGTCCTGCCAGAGGTACATGGCGCGGGCGCCCAGGGGGTTGCCCGGCCCCCCGGCGACGCCGAGGCCGCTCTGGAGCTGCGAGACGTGCCCGCGCAGGTCCGGCCGCCGGGCGATCATCTCCTTGGGCGGGTACCAGTCCGGCCAGGCCTGCTTGGAGTTCACCGTCGAGGCGCCCGACCAGGCGAAGCCCTGCTTGCCGACGCCGACGCCGTAGCGCCGGGCCCGCCCGTTCGCCTGGACCAGGAAGAGGTGGTGGGCCCGCGGATCGATCACGATGGTGCCGGGCTCGTAGCGGCCGTTGAAGGCGACGTCCTGGCGCAGGAAGGCGGGGTTGGCCCGCTTCCAGTTGAAGGCCTGGATCGGGAAGGCGTCGTCGGCGATCGCCGCGTAGGCCCGGGCGTAGTCGATCGGGCCGTCGTCGACGGGCCGGTTCTCGCCCTTGCGCGCCACGGTCTGCCCGGGCTTGGTGGGGACGTCCTGCACGTCCTCGACCGCGCGGCTGCGCGGCTGCTGCGGCCCGACCGGCCGGCCGTTCTGGACGCTGCCCGAATAGGGCTCGTACCGGCCGCCGCGGCGGCGGTAGAGCGCCCCGTTCTGGTCCTGGTAGAGGCGGTCGTCGTCGAAGCCGCCGAACCCGTCGATGGCATCGTCCGCCAGGGGGCCGCCCTGCTGCGCGAGGGCGCCGAGCCCGCTTCCGGCAAGGAGGAGGCTCGTCAGCGAGCCGGTGAGCAGCGTGCGCCGCGTCAGGATGGTGTGAGACATGGGTTTCGAGACGTCCCTGTGCCGGCGCGCGGCCGCGAGGGGCGCGACGGCCGTTCCGGAGCGGGGCCGGTCTGCGGCCAAGCTCGCTTCAGGCCCTCCTAGCAAAGATTGCGCGGCCGCGTCACGCCGATAAGCGTATCCCTGGATCGCAGGATTGCGGGATGGTGTATGCGGGCCACGGTTGTCCGCCTCTTCACCACGTTCCGGAAGACCGGGGACAACTTTTCGCCCTGCGGTTGCGGTGCCGTCCGCCGCATGGCCATTGAAGGGCCGCCGCCCCGCTCCCCCGCCGTCCTCGCCTCCGGTGCCCCGTGCCGCTCCTGCCCTCCGCCCGTCCGCGCGCCGCGCTCCTCGGGCTCGCCATCCTCTGCCTCGGCGCCCCGCCTCTCCAGGCCCGCGAGCGCACGCCCGCGACCAAGGTGGCGCCGGGAGCGTACGGGGCCGCGGCCGGGCCGGCGAAGGCGCGGACGAGGCCGCAGGCCGGAGCGCACGCCAAGGCTGACCGGACGCCCGACGCCAGGTCCGGCTCCCAGCCCGAGCCGGATTCCACGACCGGCGCCCTGCCCGCGGATCCCGAGGTTGCCTGGTCCTCGGGAGACGCGGCGACCTGCAGCCGGGGGCGGCGCAAGTTCTGGCAGGCCGGCGAGGGCTGGGTCGTCCGCACCATCACGACCTGCCGCTGACGGGACGGTCGGGCCCGCCCGATTCTTGAGCATTGCCGCACTGCACGCGGCAGGTTTGCCGCGCCGGGCGGCAGCGTCCGCGCGGGCGGACGGCAACGACGGGCGGACCCGCGGCTGGCACGCGCGGTGCATCGGGTCGGGCGCCGCGTCGCGCGGCGAGTGGGGCAACGGCGCTCCGCGAGCGGACGGTGTCTGTCCGGATCCTTCCCCGGCATGAGCGGGCGCGCCTTCGGCGTGCCGCCCCTACGCAGACGAGCACCCGATGGCCAGCTTCAAGACCGTGATGAAGTCGGGGCACCCCCCGACGCTGTTCGCCGCGTTCCTGTACTTCGATTTCTGCTTCGCGATCTGGGTCCTGAACGGCGCGATGGGCCCGTTCATCACCGAGACCTACAAGCTCTCGCCCGCCCAGACGGGGTTCATGATCTCGCTGCCGATCATGGCCGGCGCCATCATGCGCTTCCCGCTCGGCGTGCTCGCCCAGTACATCGGGCGCAAGAACGCCGCGATCACCGAGATGGGCGTCATCATCCTGGCGATGGCCTTCGGCTTCTTCCTGGTGAACACCTACGACGAGGTGCTCGCCATGGGCGTGCTGCTCGGCATCGCGGGCGCCTCCTTCGGCGTCGCCCTCTCCCTCGGCTCGGGCTGGTTCCCGCCGGAGCACAAGGGCCTCGCGATGGGCATCGCGGGCGCCGGCAACTCCGGCACCGTGCTCGCCGTGCTGTTCGCGCCGCCGCTCGCCCAGGCCTACGGCTGGCAGACCGTCTACGGCTTCGCGGGCATCGTGATGATCGTGCCGCTGATCGTGATGATCGCGCTGGCCAAGGAGCCGCCGGACCTCGAGCACCAGTCCTTCAAGGAGCACGTCTCCTGCCTGTTCACCAAGGACGGCTGGGCGTTCTCGCTCATCTACATCATCACCTTCGGGGGCTTCATCGGCCTGTCGAACTTCCTGCCGACCTTCTTCTACGAGCAGTTCGCGGTGACCAAGGTCGAGGCCGGGCGCCTGACGATGCTCGCCGCCCTGATGGGCTCGGGCATCCGCATCGCCGGCGGCTACTTCGCCGACCGCATCGGCGGCATCCTGGTGCTGTCGGTGGTGCTGATGGCGGCGATCGGCTCGTTCCTGGCGCTCACCGCGGCGCCCTCGCTCATGGCCACCACGATCCTGTTCATGCTCTGCTTCGCGGCGCTGGGCGCCGGCAACGGCGCGCTGTTCCAGCTCGTTCCGCTCCGCTGGCCCACCAACACGGCGGTGGCGGGCTCGATGATCGGCGAGGTCGGGGCTCTCGGCGGCGCCATCCTGCCGAACGTCATGGGCTTCTCCAAGCAGTACACCGGCTCCTTCGCCACGGGCTTCGTGGCCTACGCGGCCTTCGCCGTGGTGGTGCTCGGCTGCCTCTACCTGTGGCAGCGCAAGTGGGTCGGCGCTTGGGTCGGCCCGCGCGGCAAGGTCCTGCAGCCCGGCGCGCACGCCGCCCCGGCCGGACGGATGGAGCCGGCCCACATCTGATACGGGCGGGCCGCGGACCGGCGGGAGGTCCCGCCGGTCCACGGATCCCCCGCGCGAGCTGATCCCGGGGCGGCCGCGCTGCTGCCCTCGAAACAGAGCTCCCGCGAGCGCGGCGCCCTCCGAGGCCCCCCCGGCGGGCCCACCCGGAATAAGGCTGCGGGTCGGAAATCCCGATCGAGCAGGCCGTGAGGCGGGCGGTCGATCGGCCGACCCGCGCCGGCGGAGGCCCACCCCGCCCCGAGGGCGCGCCGGCCTCCTCGCGAGCCGACCCGAGCCAACCCCCAAAAAATCCGCCCGCCGAAGGATTGCGCGGGGCCCGCCGCCGTGGCTCTTCACGGAACGGCTTGCGTTCCGGCGCCGGGCCGCAATAATGCATTCTGAATACGAACACGAACCGGACGCCACGGCGACCGGCGGCCGCGGTGCCGTCGCCGAACCGGCCATCACGCCATGCCGGGACCCTGCCGAGACGGGGCCCGCGATCACAACCGGAGGAACCGCGCGATGAGCAAATCCCCGCGCAAGGCCCTGAGCGCCACGAACAGCGTGCTGTTCCTGCTCTGCCTGATGTACTTCATCACCTACCTGGACCGGGTGAACATCGCCACGGCCGGTGGCCACATCAGCCAGGACCTCGGCCTCACGAACACGCAGTTCGGCCTGATCCTCTCCGCCTTCGCCTACCCGTACGCGATCTTCCAGGTGATCGGCGGCTCGATCGGCGACCGCTTCGGTGCCCGCGTCACCCTGCTGGTCTGCGGCATCATCTGGGCCCTCGCGACGGTGCTGACCGGCCTCGTCGGCGGCCTCCTCAGCCTGTTCCTCGCCCGCGTGCTCCTCGGCTTCGGCGAGGGCGCGACCTTCCCGACCGCGACGCGGGCCATGCAGAACTGGACGGAGCCGGGCAAGCGCGGCTTCGCGCAGGGCATCACCCACGCCTTCGCGCGCCTCGGCAACGCGGTGGCCCCGCCGATCGTGGCCTTCCTGATCTACCATGTCGGCTGGCGCTACAGCTTCGTGATCCTCGGCCTCGCGAGCTTCTCCTGGGTCGTGATCTGGTTCCTCTACTTCCGGGACGATCCGGCCGACCACCCGTCGATCACGCCCGAGGAGATCGCGGTGCTGCCGCCGCCCCGCAAGGTGGGCGCGAAGCAGTCGGTGCCGTGGGGGCGGCTGACCAAGCGCATCCTGCCGGTGACGCTGACCTACTTCTGCTACGGCTGGACCCTGTGGCTGTTCCTCGGCTGGCTGCCGACCTTCTTCAAGCAGAGCTACGGGCTCGACCTGAAGAACTCCGCGCTGTTCGCCTCGGGCGTGTTCTTTGCGGGCGTCGTCGGCGATACGCTCGGCGGCGTCCTCAGCGACGGCATCCTGAAGCGCACCGGCAACCTCAAGCTCGCCCGGCTGTCGATCATCGTGATCGGCTTCCTGGGGGCGGCCGCGAGCCTGACGGGCGTGTTCTTCACCCGCGACCTGACCACCGTGGCGCTGCTCCTGTCCTCGGGCTTCTTCTTCGCGGAGCTGGTGATCGGCCCGATCTGGTCGGTGCCCATGGACATCGCGCCGAAATACGCCGGCACCGCGAGCGGCCTGATGAACACCGGCTCGGCGGTGGCCGCCATCGTCTCGCCGATCGTGTTCGGCTTCGTGGTCGACAAGACCGGGGACTGGGTGCTGCCCTTCGCGGGCTCCATCGGCCTGTGCCTGCTCGGCGCGGTGCTGGCCTTCACGATGCATCCCGAGCGCCGCTTCGAGGAGGAGGCGGACGAGGTGCCCCCGCCGGCCGTTCCGGCCACGGCGGCGACCCGGTAGGCCCGCCATGACGGAGACGGAGCGGACGGGGCCCCTCGCGGGCGTGCGGGTCGTCGAACTCGCCCACATCATGGCCGGCCCGGTCTGCGGGCTGATGCTCGCCGACATGGGCGCCGAGGTCATCAAGGTCGAGAAGATCGACGGCGGGGACGACACCCGCCGCTCCGTGCCGCCGGCCATCGAGGGCGAGAGCGCCGCCTACATGATGATGAACCGCGGCAAGCGCGGCATCGCCCTCGACCTCAAGAGCCCGGACGGCAAGGCCGTGCTGCAGCGGCTGCTCGCGGGGGCCGACATCCTCATCGAGAACTACCGGGCCGGCACCATGGAGCGCCTCGGCCTCGGCTACGAGGCCCTGCGGGCGGAGCATCCGGGGCTGATCTACTGCTCGCTCTCGGGCTTCGGCCGCACCGGCCCCTACGCGGAGCGGGCGGGCTTCGACCTCGTGGCCCAGGGCATGAGCGGGCTGATGAGCATCACCGGCGAGGGGCCGGGGCGCCCGCCGATGAAGTGCGGGCCGCCGGTCACCGACATCACCGCCGGCATCCTGGCCGCCATGGGCGTGCTCGCGGCCTACACCCACCGGCTGCGCACCGGCGAGGGGCAGGTCGTCGACACCTCGCTGTTCGAGGCGGGCATCACCCTGACCTACTGGCAGTCCGCGATCGCGCTGGCGACCGGCGTCGCGCCCGGCCCGATGGGCTCGGCCCACCCCCTCAACGCGCCCTACGAGGCGTTCGAGACCGCCGACGGCTGGATCACCATCGGGGCCGCCAACCAGACGAACTGGCTGCGCCTCCTCGACGTCCTCGGGGCGACGGACCTCGCCGAGGACCCGCGCTTCGCGCAGAACCGCGGCCGCATGGCCGACCGCGAAGCGCTCGCCGCGGCGCTGGCGCCCCACTTCCGCACCGCCCCCTCGGCCGAGTGGCTCGCCCGTCTCGAGGCCGGCGGCGTGCCGGCGGGCCCCGTCCTCGACGTCGCCGCCATGCACCGGGACCCGCAGGCGCTCGCCCGCGAGATGGTGGTGGAGGTCGACCACACCCGCGTCGGCCCGATGAAGACCCTCGGCCTGCCCGTGAAGTTCTCGGCGACGCCGGGGCGGGTCCACGGCCCGGCCCCGCTGCACGGCGAGCACAGCCGCACGGTCCTGGCGGAGGCGGGCTACGCGCCGGAGGCGATCGACGACTTGATCGCCCGGGGCGTGGTGCGCGAGACCACGGCCTGACCCGACCCCACCAGGAGACGCCGATGACCGCCCCCTCCCCCACCGACGAGCTCCTGTTCACGACGGACGCGGCCGGCATCGCCCGCATCGTCCTGAACCGGCCCCAGGCCCGCAACGCGCTGACCTTCGCGATGTACGAGGGCCTCGTGACCCTGTGCGAGCGGATCGGCGCGGACCCCGCCGTGAAGGTGCTGGTGATAACGGGCGCGGGCGGCAAGGCCTTCGCGGCCGGCACCGACATCGCGCAGTTCCGCGAGTTCAAGACACCGGAGGATGCGCTCGGCTACGAGCGCTTCATGGACCGGGTGCTCGGCACCCTTGAGCGCCTGCGGGTGCCGACCGTCGCGGCGATCGCGGGAGCCTGCACGGGGGGCGGCGCGGCCATCGCCGCGGCCTGCGACCTGCGTATCGCCACCCGGGACGCGCGCTTCGGCTTCCCGATCGCCCGGACGCTCGGCAACTGCCTGTCGATCGGCAACCTGAAGCGCCTCTCGGCGCTGATCGGGCCGGCGCGCGTGAAGGACATGATCTTCACCGCCCGCCTCCTCGGCGCCGAGGAGGCGCTGTCCGCGGGCTTCGTCGGCGAGGTGGTGGAGGATGCGGCCGCCCTGGAGCAGCGCGCGAACGAGCTGGCGACCCTGCTGGCCGGCCACGCGCCGCTGACCTTGCAGGCCACCAAGGAGGGCCTGCGGCGCCTCCACGAGGCGGGCCTGCCCGAGGGCGACGACCTGATCCTCCAGTGCTACATGAGCGCCGATTTCCGCGAGGGGATGGAGGCTTTCCTCGGCAAGCGCCCGCCGAACTGGCAGGGCCGCTGAGGAGGACAGTCGACACGGAACGGCCCCCGGATCGGCGGATTCGGGGGCCGTCGTGCTTCAGCGCGTCGAGGGCAGCAGCAGGTCCGGCAGCCACAGGGCGATGCCGGGGACGAGGCACAGCACCAGGATCGCCACCGCCATCAGGATCACGAAGGGCAGCGTGCCCCAGATGATGTCCGAGAGCGGGATGTCGGGGGCGATGTTCTTGATGACGAAGATGTTGAGGCCCACCGGCGGGTGGATCAGGCCCATCTCCATGGTGATCGTCATCACCACGCCGAACCAGACGAGGTCGAAGCCGGCCGCCTTGAGGGGCGGCAGGATGATCGGCGCCGTCATCAGGATGATCGAGACCGGCGGCAGGAAGAAGCCGAGGGCGATGACGAGCGCCAGGATCGTCACGAGCAGCACCCAGGGGGAGAGCTGCATCGCCACGATCGCCTGCGCGGCCGCCTGGCTGATGTGCAGGTAGCTCATCACGTAGGCGTAGAGGAGCGACATGCCGATGATCAGCATCAGCATGGTCGATTCGCGCAGCGTCGCCGCGAGGATCGGGTTCACGTCCTTGGGCCGCCAGACGCCGTAGATCACGGCGATCAGACCGAGGGCCAGGAGGCCGCCGAGGCCCGCGGTCTCGGAGGGCGTGGCGTAGCCGCCGTAGAGCGCGACCATCACGCCGGTCAGCAGCACCACGAAGGGCAGCACCCGCGGCAGCGTCGAGAAGCGCTCCCGCATGCTGTAGGCCTCCTCGGTGAGGATCGCCGACTTGGTGCCGCCGCCCGCGTAGGCCGCCTTGGCGGCCGCGTACTCGGAGCGGAACCGGTACATCGCCCAGAGGGCGAACAGGCCGACGAGCAGCAGGCCCGGCCCGATCCCGGCGAGGAACAGCCGCCCGAGGGACTGCTCGGCCGCCACCGCGTAGAGGATCATGGTGATGGAGGGCGGCAGCAGGATGCCGAGGGTGCCGCCCGCCGCGATGATGCCGGCCGCGAAGCCCGGCGAGTAGCCGCGCTTGCGCATCTCCGGGATGCCGGCCGAGCCGATGGCCGAGCAGGTGGCGGGCGAGGACCCCGCCATGGCGGCGAACAGCGCGCAGGCGAAGACGTTGGCGATGCCGAGGCCGCCGGGGATGCGGTGCATCCAGGCGTGCATGGCCGAGTAGAGGTCCTGGCCGGCCCGCGAGCGCCCGATCGCCGCGCCCTTCAGGATGAACAGCGGGATCGACAGCAGGGTGATCGAGGCCATCTCCTCGTAGACGTTCTGGGCCACCGTATCGAGGGAGGCCGCGGGCATGAACGCGTACATGAAGGCCAGCGCCACGAAGCCGAGCGCGAAGGCGATGGGGATGCCCGACAACATCGCCGTCAGGGTGGCCCCCGCGTAGAGGAAGCCGATAGCCGCGACGCTCATTGCTTCTGTCCTCCGGTCGAGCCGGCCATCACGTCGGGGCCGCTCGGGGTCAGGTCGGGTCGGTGGTTCATGTCCCGGTTGATGTCGGCGCCGACGCCGACCTTCGGCGCGGCGAAGCCCGCCGTGCGGGGGCCGTACAGCAGCGCCTCGGCGATCTGCAGGATGAACTGCAGCGTCAGCAGGCTCATGCCGAGCGCCATCAGCGTGTAGGGGATCCAGAGGGGCGGCCCCCAGGTCGACTGCGAGACCTGCCCGTCGACCCAGGCCTCGTGGTCGAGGGTCCAGCTCTTCCAGGCGAAGAACGCCACGAAGCAGAGGCTGATCAGGTCGGCGAGGATCAGCCGCACCCGGTTCACGGCGGGCGAGAGCAGGCCGGTGAGCGCCTCGATGGCCACGTGCCCGCGCTTCGCCTGCACGGCGGCGGCCGAGAAGAAGGTGGCGCCCACGATCAGGAACACCGCCATCTCGTCCTGCCACTCGGTGGGCTCGTGCAGGACGTAGCGGATCACCACGCTGTAGCTCAGCACCAGGCAGGCCCCGATGAGGGCGAGGCCGCCCAGCATTAGGATCACCCGGTTGAGCCCCTTCATGGCCCGGTCGAGCACCCCGAGGGGGCCCGGGATCCGGACCTCCTCGGGGGCGTGGGTCTCGGCCGCGGCCGAGGCGGCGTCGAAGGCGTGGCTCATGCGACCTGCTCCGCGAGCTTGAGGAGTTCCGCGCAGGCGGCGTTCTTGCCCGCGTAGTCCTTCCAGGCGGTCTCGCGGGCGATCTCGCGCCACTTGCCCATGGTCGCCTCGTCGAGGTTCTGGACCTTGGCGCCCGCCTTGCCGAACACCTCCTCGACCCGGGTGTCGTCGGCCTTCGCGCCCGCCTGCCCGAAGCTCTCGAGCTCGGCGCCGACCGCCATGATCAGGTCCTGCTGGTCCTTCGGAAGCCCCGAGAACACGATCTTCGACATCATGATCGGCTCCAGCATGAACCAGTAGGAGCGCTCGCGGCCGGAGGTGAGGGACTTCGACAGCTCTTCGAGCCGGAACGAGATCAGGCTCGTGGAGGAGGTGATCACCGCGTCGCACGCCCCGGTCTGCATGGCGGCGTAGGATTCGTTCGACGGGATCGAGAGGGTGGCGGCGCCCGCCTGCTTCATCATCAGGTCCATCTCGCGGGAGCCGCCGCGGACCTTGAGCCCCTTCGCGTCGGCCGGCGCGTAGAGCGGCCGCTCGCGGCTCGCGACGCCGCCCGCCTGCCAGACCCAGGAGACCAGGATGATGCCCTTGGAATCGAGGATCTCGGTGAGCTTGCGGCCGACCGGCGCCGTCTTCCAGGCCACGCCCTGCGCGTAGGAGGTCACGAGGGCCGGCATCAGGCCGATGTTCATCTCGGGCACCTCGCCGCCGGCGTAGGGCGAGGGATAGAGCGACATGTCGAGGGCGCCCTTGCGCATGGCGCCGAACTGGGCGTTCGTCTTCATGAGCGAGGAGCCGGGGTAGACCTGCACCTCAAGCGCACCCTTCGAGCGCTCGGCGAGCACCGCGCCGAACTTCCGGCACATCCGGTCGCGGAAATCGCCCTCGTCGATCGTGCCCCCGGGGAACTGGTGGGAGAGCTTCAGGGTCGTCGCGGCCTGCGCGGCGTTGAGGCCGAAGCGCAGCAGGGCGGGGGCGGCGAGGCCCGAGGCGAGGATCGAGCGTCGTGTCAGCGGCATGGCGTTTCTCCCGCGGCGCAGCATGATGGCGCCGGCATTGTGCAGCGCAAAAATTATATTGTATGCGTCGTCCGGTATATAGAAACCGCGCTCTTGTATATTTTGTCAACTCCCCTGCATAATGACTCGCGCCGGAAAGCCCGGCGTGTCGGGGAGGATCATGCCATGAGCCAGGCCCAACGCCTGAGGCAGACGATCGAGGACGAGATCGTCGAGGGCCGGCTCGCCATCGGCGCCCGCCTCGACGAGGTCCAGCTCGCCGAGCGGTTCGGGGTCTCGCGCACCCCGATCCGGGAGGCGCTCCTGCAGCTCGCCGTGACCGGCCTCGTGGAGACGAAGCCCCGCAAGGGCGCGATCGTCAGCGCGCCGCAGCCGCAGCACCTCCTCGCGATGTTCGAGACGATGGCCGAGATCGAGGCCGCCTGCGGGCGCCTGGCGGCGCGGCGCCTCGTGCCCGAGGACGAGGCGGCCCTTAGGGCCGCCCTCGCGGCCTGCGCGGCTGCCGCCGCGGCCGGCGACACGGAAGCCTACTATGCCGAGAACTACGTCTTCCACACGGTGGTCTACCGCGCCTGCCGCAACGAGTTCCTGAGCGAGCAGGCCCGCCACCTGCACCGGCGCCTCGCGCCGTTCCGCCGCCTGCAGCTGCGCGCGCGCCAGCGCCTCGCTCAGTCCCTGGCGGAGCACACGGCCGTGGTGGAGGCGATCATCGCCGGGGACGAGGCAGGGGCCGCCGAGGCCCTGCGGAGCCACGTGCTGGTGCAGGGCGACCGCTTCTCGGACCTCGTCGCGAACCTGCGCACGCTCAACGACGCGGCCTGACCCTCACTCCCGCCGGCCTACGCGACCTCGTCCGGAGGCGCGAGAGCGGCCCCGGAGGAGCCACCCATCGCGCGTCCCGGAAGGCTCCTTCGCGGCTTCGCGCCGCCCCTTGGGATGCGGGCGCGCGCCGGACGCCGAGGCCGATCAGCCGCCGAACAGGCGGCGGAGCCCCGCGAGGAAGCCGCCGCGGGCGGGCTCGGCCTTTCCGGCCTCCGCACGCGCCACCGTCGCGCCGGTCCCCGGTGCCGCCGGTGCCTGGACGAGGCCGAGGGCGGCCGTGTCCGTGGTCTCGCGGTCGATCAGGATGAGGCCGCCGGTGTCGCGGTTCGTCGCGTAGGCGTCGAAGGCCACGGACCGATCCAGCGTCAGCGTCACGTCGCCGATGTCGTTGGCGACGAGCTTTTCGGCCGGGCCGGCCTGGCCGGTCTCGGGGTCGATGCGGTCGCGGATGGAGGCCACCACCGCGTTCACCGTCACGGTGCCGATCTTGGCCCAGAGGCTCGTGCCGGGCGCGAGCTCGGTCTCGGAGGCCCAGAACAGGCGCACGTCGAGGCTGTCGGCCACCCGCGGCGGCGCGTCGGCCGCGGCGATGAGGGCGCCGCGCGAGGCGTCGACCTCGTCGGCGAGGACGAGCGTCACCGACTGGCCCTCCACCGCCTCCGGCAGATCGCCGTCCGCGGTGAAGATGCGCGCCACCGTCGAGCCGCGGCCCGAGGGCGCGACCGTGACGGCGTCGCCCGGCCGGACGCGGCCGCTGGCGATGAGGCCCGCGAAGCCCCGGAACTCCGAGTTCGGGCGGTTGACCCACTGCACGGCCATCCGGAACGGGGCGGCCTGCGCCTCGACGTGGACCGGCACCTCCTCAAGGTAGCGCAGCAGCGGCTCGCCCGTGTACCAGCCGGCGGCGGCGCCGGGCAGGACGACGTTGTCGCCGTTCTTGGCCGAGAGCGGGATCGCCCGCACCTCCGCGAAGCCGAAGGAGGCCGTGAAGGCGTTGAAGCCCGCGACGATCCCGTCGAACTTGTCCTGCGACCAGCCGACGAGGTCCATCTTGTTCACGGCGAGCGCCACCCGCCGGATGCCGAGCATCGAGACGAGGAGCGCGTGGCGGCGCGTCTGCCGGGTCAGGCCCTGGCGGGCATCGACCAGGATGACGGCGACGTCCGCCGTCGAGGCGCCGGTGGCCATGTTGCGGGTGTACTGCTCGTGGCCGGGCGTGTCGGCGACGATGAACGAGCGCCGGTCGGTGGAGAAGAACCGGTAGGCGACGTCGATGGTGATGCCCTGCTCGCGCTCGGCTTGGAGGCCGTCGACGAGGAGCGCGAGGTCCACCTCGGCCCCTTGCGTGCCGTGCTTGCGCGAGTCGCGCTGGAGCGCGGTGATCTGGTCGTCGAAGATCTGCTTGGTGTCGTGCAGGAGGCGACCGATCAGGGTCGACTTGCCGTCGTCGACGGAGCCGCAGGCGATGAAGCGCAGCACTTCCTTGCCCTGGTGGGCGGCCAGGAACGCCTCGTAGCCGAACGCCTCGGGAGACTGATGGATCGTCATCAGAAGTAACCCTCCTGCTTCTTGCGCTCCATGGCGCCCGCGCCGTCCTTGTCGATCACCCGGCCCTGCCGCTCCGAGGTGCGGGCCGCGAGCGTCTCGCCGATGATCTCGGGCAGCGTCGCGGCGCGGCTCTCCACGGCGCCCGTGAGGGGATAGTCCCCGAGGGTGCGGAAGCGGACGGACAGCTGCCGCGGGGTCTCTCCGGGCTCCAGCGGCAAGCGGTCGTCGTCGACCATGATCAGCTGGCCGTCCCGCTCCACCACGGGCCGGGGCTTGGCGAAGTAGAGCGGCACGATCGGGATCTGCTCCCGCTCGATGTAGAGCCAGATATCGAGCTCGGTCCAATTGGAGAGCGGGAAGATCCGCAGGGATTCTCCACGCTTCTTCTTCATGTTGTAGAGATGCCACGGCTCGGCGCGCTGGCGCTTCGGGTCCCAGCGGTGCTGCGCGTTGCGCAGGGAGACGATGCGCTCCTTGGCGCGGGAGGCCTCCTCGTCGCGCCGGGCGCCGCCGAAGGCCGCGTCGAACTTGTGCTTGTCCAGCGCCTGGCGAAGCGCCTGGGTCTTCATCACGTCCGTGTGCACCTCGGAGCCGTGGGTCACCGGGCCGATGCCCTTGGCGAGGCCTTCCTGGTTGGTGTGCACGATGAGGTCCGCGCCGATCTCGGCCGCGCGCCGGTCCCGGAAGGCGATCATCTCGCGGAACTTCCAGGTGGTGTCGATGTGCATCAGCGGGAACGGCAGCCGGCCCGGGGCGAAGGCCTTCTGGGCCAGGTGCAGCAGGACGGACGAGTCCTTGCCGATCGAGTAGAGCATCACCGGGTTCTCGGTCTCGGCGACCGTCTCCCGCATGATGTGGATGCTCTCGGCCTCCAGGCGCTGGATATGGGTGAGGCGCGCAGGGCCGAGCAGGTCGGCCGTGGTCGCGGGGGCGGCGCTCATCGGGCCATCTCCGGTCGGTGCGAGTGGGTGGTCTCGAAGGCGGCGGGTTCCTGCCCGGGTTCCAAATCCCCGGGCTCCAAATCCCCGGGTTCCACGTCCGCTTCCGGAACGTGGATGTGCAGGCCGCACTCCTTCTTGGATTCCTGCTCCCACCACCAGCGCCCGGCGCGCTCGGGCTCGCCGACGCGCACGGCGCGGGTGCAGGGGGCGCAGCCGATCGAGGGGAAGCCCCGGTCGTGCAGCACGTTGTAGGGCACGTAGTTGTCGCGCACGAAGCTGTCCACGTCGGCCCGGGTCCAGTCGGCCAGCGGATTGACCTTGATGAGGCCGCGCGCCTCGTCGGCCTCGGCGAGCGGCGTGTCGGCGCGGTTCACCGACTGCCCGGCGCGCAGGCCGGTGAACCAGGCGTCCGCGCCCTTCAGCGCACGGGCGAGGGGCTCGACCTTCCGGAAGCCGCAGCATGCCTGACGTGCTTCCACGGAATGGCGAAAACCGTTGATGCCCGCCTCGGCCACGAAGCGCTCCTCGGCCTCGCGCTCCGGCGCGTAGGCGCGGATGCGGATGCCGTAGGCCGATTCGGTCTCGGCCCAGACGTCGTAGGTCTCGGGGTAGAGCCGGCCGGTGTCGAGGGTGACGATCTCGGTGCGCGACTTGGCCATCGCAAGGGCGTGCGTGAGGGCTTGGTCCTCGATGCCGAGGCTCGTCGTGAAGACGAGGCGGCCCGGGATCGTGCGCTCGACCAGGGCGATCCGCTCGGCGAGGCCGAGCCCCTTCAGCGCGGCGGCGAGGGTCTCCGCGGTCGTTGCGAGTTCGCGGTTCATGGCGTGTTCGATGGGGATACCTGCTTGTCCGACCCCTGAGATGTTCGCTATAACGAACGGTGTCAAGGCAGCGGACGGCGCGGACCAGGGTTTCGGGCAGCGCAATAGACTGTCGCGGAGCAACGCGACGCCGCCCGGCCCGGTTGCCCGCCGAAGGAAGATCCTTCTCGGTCCGTGCGGAACGGACCACCCGATGACGCTTCCACAACGACGAGGCCCACCGTGGATTCGATCGACCTGAAGATCCTCGCCCTGCTCCAGCAGGACGCCACCCTCTCGATCGCGGCGATCGGCGAGCGGGTCGGCCTGTCGCAGACCCCCTGCTGGAAGCGCATCCAGCGGCTGGAGGCCGACGGCGTCATCGACCGGCGCGTGGCGGTGCTCGACCCGGTGAAGCTCGGCCTCGGCCTGACCGTGTTCGTCTCCATCGAGACCGCGGACCATTCCAAGGACTGGCTGGAGCGCTTCGCCGACACCGTCTCGGCCATGCCCGAGGTGCTCGAGTTCTACCGCATGGCCGGGGACGTGGACTACATGCTGCGGGTGGTGGTGGCCGACATGCAGGCCTACGACACCTTCTACAAGCAGCTGATCGCCACGCTCCCTCTCAAGAACGTGACCTCCCGCTTCGCGATGGAGAAGGTCAAGTCCACCACCGCCCTGCCGCTGCCGGCCCCGCCGACGCAAGGCCGCCACCTCGCGGCGCTGACCCCGGCCCTGGCCGTGGTCGGAGAATAAATTTCTCTTTTGCGCTGCAGCGACAGGCAGCTCATTCTCCCGCGAGCCCGTTCTGTAAAACGGACAACCCCCGTTGACAGACGACGCGCGCAAGACGACATGGTCCCACGATGTCACGACACGCACTCCTTCCCCGCACGGCCCCCTTCGGCGACCAGGAACGGGCGAGCCTCGACGCGGTCCTCGGGGCCGCGACGCCGATCCAGCGCGCCTGGCTCGCGGGCTTCCTCGCGGGCCTCGACGCGGCGGGCGGCCAGCCGGCCGCCGTCCCGGCCGCGCCCCCGAAGGCGGCCGAGCCGCTGACCGTCATCTACGCCAGCGAATCGGGCAATTCGGAGAAGCTGGCCGGCGACGTCGCCAAGCTCGCCCGCAAGCAGGGCTTCAAGCCGAAGGTCGTGGACTTCGCCGACCTCGATCTCGCGAGCCTGCCGAAGGCCGGCAAGCTCGTCGCCATCGCGGCGACCTGGGGCGAGGGCGAGCCGCCGGCGCGCGCCGTGCGGGCCTACGGGGAGCTGATGGGCGATGGCGCGCCGCGCCTCGACGGGGTGGAGTTCGGGGTGCTGTCCCTCGGCGACACCTCCTACGCGGAGTTCTGCGCGATCGGCAAAGCCCTGGATGCGCGCTTCGAGGCGCTCGGCGCCCGGCGCGCGCACGAGCGGGCCGACCTCGACCTCGATTTCGAGAAGCCGGCGGCCGACTGGATCAAGGGCGCGCTGAAGGCGCTCGCCCCCGCGGCGCCGGCCGACAACGTCGTGGCGGTGGATTTCGCCCGCGGCGCCGCGGCCGAGGACGACGAGGCCGAGCCGAGCCGCGAGCCCGTCACCGTCGAGGTCGTCGAGCACGTCAACCTGAACTCCTCGCGCTCCGACAAGGAGACGATCCACCTGGCGCTCGCCTTCGAGGACGGGGCGCCGGCCTACGAGCCCGGCGACTCGCTGGAGATCTACCCCGAGAACGACCCGCAGCTCGTCGAGGAGATCCTGACGGCGGCGGGGCTCTCGGGCGACGAGGCCCTGCGCCGGGCGCTGCTCGCCGAGCGCGACATCACCACGCTCTCGGCCGCCACGATCGAGCGCTTCGCCAAGGCGACCGGCCACGCCGAGGCCCAGGCGCTCCTGGAGAGCGGCGAGGCCCGGGCCTGGATTGAGGGCCGCCACCTCATTGACCTGATCGAGACCTACCCGGCCAAGCTCACCGCCGAGCACCTCTCCACCATCACCCGGCCCCTGCCGCCGCGGGCCTACTCGATCGCCTCCTCCCGCAAGGAGGTGGGCGACGAGGTCCACCTCGCCATCGCGGCGGTGCGCTACGAGACCCACGGGCGCGCCCGCTCCGGCGTTGCCTCCGTGCACGTCGCCGACCGCATCCGGGACGGCGCCAAGCTGAAGGTGCGGCTGAAGCCGAACCGGCACTTCCGCCTGCCCGCGGACCCCGCCACCGACATCATCATGGTCGGGCCCGGCACCGGCGTCGCGCCCTTCCGCGCCTTCGTGCAGGAGCGCCGCGCCATCGAGGCGCCCGGCCGCTCGTGGCTGTTCTTCGGCGACCGCCACTTCACGCACGACTTCCTGTACCAGCTCGAATGGCAGGAGGCGCTGGAGGACCGCTCGCTGACGCGGATCGACGTAGCCTTCTCCCGCGACCAGCCCGAGAAGATCTACGTGCAGGACCGGATCGCGCAGCACGGTGCGGAACTGGTGGAGTGGCTGGAGAACGGCGCCCACTTCTACGTCTGCGGCGACGCCAAGAACATGGCGCGCGACGTGCGCGCCGCCCTGGTCCGCGCCTTCGAGGCGGCGAAGGGCCTGAGCGCCGCCGATGCCGAGGCCCGCGTCGCGGGCCTGGAGCGCAGCCACCGCTACCAGCAGGACGTTTACTGACGAACCGCAGCCGGCCCTCCCCCTTCGCGGGGGAGGCGGACGCGTTCAGGAACCGGATTCATCCCATGGACGACCACAGCCCCCGCGACGCCGACGCCCCGGCGCAAGGCTCCGCCCCGACGCAGGCGCCCGCCGCGCGCACCTACGAGACGCCGCCCACCGAGCGCCCGATCACGGAGGCCGAGGCGGCGCGCAGCGCCGGGCTCGCCCACAACGAGCACCTGAAGATCGCGAGCGGCTACCTGCGCGGCACCCTCGCGGACGGCCTCCTCCGGCACGCCACCGGCGCGATCTCGGAGGATGACGGCCAGCTCGTGAAGTTCCACGGCATGTACATGCAGGACGACCGCGACCTGCGGCCGGAGCGCACCAAGAAGAAGCTCGACAAGGCCTACAGCTTCATGATCCGCCTGCGCATCGCGGGCGGCGTGATCACCCCGAAGCAGTGGCTGATCCTCGACGACATCGCCACGACCTACGCGGGCAGCGCCCTGCGCGCGACCACGCGCCAGACCTTCCAGTACCACGGCGTCATCAAGTCGAACCTGAAGCGCACGATGGCGGCGATCGACTCCGCCCTCCTCGACACGATCGCGGCCTGCGGCGACGTGAACCGCAACGTGATGGCGTCGACGAACCCGGCCCAGGCCGGCGCCCACAAGGCCGCCTACGACCTCGGCAAGGCGATCTCCGACACCCTGCTTCCGAAGACCGGCGCCTGGCGCGAGATCTGGCTCGACGGCGAGCGCGTGGTGGGCGGCGAGGACGCGGCGGAGGTGGAGCCCGTCTACGGCCGCACCTACCTGCCGCGGAAGTTCAAGACCGTGATCGCGGTGCCGCCCTCGAACGAGGTCGACGTCTTCGCCCACGACCTCGGCTTCATCGCGATCCTCGACAAGAAGAACCGCGTGACGGGCTGGAACGTCACGGTCGGCGGCGGCATGGGCATGACCCACGGCGAGACCGACACCTTCCCGCGCACCGCCGACGTGATGGCGTTCTGCAAGCCGGAGGATGCCGTCAAGGTCGCCGAGGCGGTGATGACGGTGCAGCGCGACTGGGGCAACCGCAAGAACCGCAAGAACGCGCGCCTCAAGTACACGATCGAGCGCTACGGGCTCGCGGCCTTCCGGGCCGAGGTCGAGAAGCGCGTCGGCAAGCCGCTCGCCGACCCGAAGCCGTTCCGCTTCGCGGACAACGGCGACCGCTACGGCTGGGTCGCGGGCGAGGACGGGCGCCACCACCTCACCCTCTACGTGCCCTCGGGCCGCATCAAGGACATCGAGGACGGTCCCCAGTTCCTCTCCGGCCTGCGCCGGATCGCGGAGGTGCACGCGGGCGACTTCCGCCTCACCGGCAACCAGAACGTGATCATCGCCAACGTGCCGGAGGAGAAGCGGGCCGAGATCGACGCCCTCGTGGAGGAGTACGCGCTGACCAAGGGCGCGAGCGCGCTGCGCCGGAACAGCATGGCCTGCGTGGCGCTGCCGACCTGCGGCCTGGCGCTGGCCGAGAGCGAGCGCTACCTGCCCGACCTGCTGACGGAGCTGGAGGAGAGCCTGGCGAGCCACGGCCTGCAGGACGAGCCGATCACCATCCGCTCCACCGGCTGCCCGAACGGCTGCGCCCGGCCCTTCATCTCCGAGATCGGCCTCGTCGGCCGCGGCCCCGAGCGCTACCACCTCTACCTCGGCGCCGCCTTCGACGGCTCGCGCCTGAGCAAGCTCTACCGGGAGGACGTGGCGGCCGGCGAGATCCGGGCGACGCTGGACCCGCTCTTCGCGGCCTACGCGGAACGCCGGGAGCCGGGCGAGCACTTCGGCGACTTCCTGATCCGGGCCGGCTACGTCGCGCGGACCACGAACGGCCCGGACTTCCACGAGCACACGGGCGCCCTGACCCCGGCGGCCTGATCCGGCGCGCCTGCCGCGCGTTCAACCCGCGTCACAGACGGCCGACCGCCCGTGACGCGCCCGGAGCCCGCTCTCGACAGTTGCGCGAGCCCCCGCAGCCCCCCTTACGGCAAAGCTTGTCCGACCTGATGCCCGCCCTGCGTAACGAAAGCTGAACTGCCGCAGCAACCGCGCGCCCGTGGAGCCGTTGTAAGCTTCGATAAGCACACGGAGGGATCCATGGCCAAGCACGACATCCTCGGCTACTTCGAGCACCGCACGGACGGGGCCTGGATCTGCGTGAAGCCGTTCACGCTGACGACGAAGAGCTCCAGCATCGACATCCGCCAGGGCATGCGCTTCGACTACGGCAAGCGCGTCGGCGGCGTCGACCTCGCCGAGTACCTCGAGCAGCTCGGCTCTCAGTTCGGCTCCTGATCCTTCACATCCGGTAGGCGGTGCGGCAGGCGCCCCAGTGGCGCCCCTGCACGCGGATCGGCGCATCGACCTCGCGGACCACGATGAATCGGTCGCCCACCTGCCGGTGGTAGACCTGGATCGTCGCGGGCCGCGTCGCCCGTGCCGCGGTGATGCCGGTGCGGTCATCGAAGATCCGCAGGTTGCGGCAATGGGCGTTGTTCCAGACGAGATCGCCCGGCCGCTGGGGCTGTGACACCGCGAGATTGTGGACCGGCACGTAGCCGTTGCGGTCCGCGACGATGCAGAACAGCATCGCCGGATCGCGGACGAGCTCGGGCTCCAGCGTGCCGCGCAGCAGCGCCTCCAGGGCGTCCACCGACCGGGTCCGATACTGTGGCGGGTCGCTGCCGGGGATCGGCTGATAGGCGGTGTCGAACAGCAGCGCCGCGGCGAGGCGCCCGGATGCGACCTCGCCCTCCATCAGGCCGCCGATGCGGGCCGCGAGATCCTGGGCCTTGGCCACGAGGGGCGCGTAGGCGGTGCGGATCCCGGAAATCACGTCCGCGAGGTTGGCCAGGGCCGTCGTCCCGAGGCCCTCAAAGGCGCAGTGCAGCCCCAGGCCGCTGCGGCCCATCACCCGGAGCGTGACGCGGCCGATCGAGGCGATCTCGGCCACGAGGCCGGTGCCGGGCTCCGCGGCATCACCCTCGGGAGCGGCGAGCAGCACCCCGCCCTCGCTGATGTCGACGGTGCGGCAGCGCCGGCCGTCGGCGAGCGTCACCGCGAGGTCCGCCGGGTAGCGGTCGAAGCGGCGGCGGTCCCCGATCTCGCTCTGCCGGATCACCGCCACGAAGCGGCGCGCGAGGCCGTCCGCCTGCTCGGCGGCGTGGCCGGCGGCGCCCTCCATCGTCTCCGCCTGCCGGTCGAGATCGACCGTCGCGGCGCTCGCCGCGCCCGCCCCCATGCTGAGCGTCGCCACAAGGTCGGAGGTCCGGGCGGCCTCGCCGACCACCTCGGAGACCGTGGCGACCTGCCCGTCCGCGATGTCGCGCACCGTCCCGAAGGCGGGCCGGGCCGCATCCAGGGCACCCGCCACCGCCTCGATGGCGGCGCCCGAGGCGGTGGCCCCCTCGCGCAGGCGCGCGATGCGGGTGCGGACGTCCTCGGCGGCGCGCGCCGTCTCCACCGAGAGGGCCTTGACCTCGGCGGCCACCACCGCGAAGCCGCGCCCCGCCTCGCCGGCGCGGGCCGCCTCGATCGTGGCGTTGAGCGCCAAGAGATTGGTCTGGCGCGCCACGGCCGAGATCGTATCCACGATGCCGGCGATCTCGTCGCCCGCCCTGGCGAGGATCCCGATGAGGGCCCGGGCCTCGGCGCCGCGGTCGCCCGCCCGGTCGAGATGGCTGCCGGCCTCGGTCATCGCCGCAGTGATGCGGCGCGACCCCGTCGAGAGGCCGCCCGTGCGCTCCGCGAGCCCGGCGGTCGCGGCGGCCGCCGATTCGGCCGCCACGGTGAGATCGGTCATCTGGGCCCGGATCGCGGCGAGCCCGGCCTGCATGTCGACCACCTCGCTCCGGGCGCGCCCGATGGAGGCGCCGACGCCCGTGATCGCGGCGAGGACGTCGGCCTCGATGACTTCGAGCACTTCACCGCCCGCGTTCGCGGGAACGGCGGGTTGCGGCTCCGCCGCCGGCACAGGGCCGGCGGCGGCCACGGCCTCGACGGCGGCCGGGCGGGATACTCTGGCAAGGAGAGATTTCATAAGTCGAGACTGTCCCAAATCTCGCCTAACGCACCGTAAATGGCCTCCACCGCAGGGTTTGGAACCGGTATCCGCTTGGCTCTGGAGGCTAAGCGCCGCCCCACTGCATCGTCAGCCCACCGTCCACAACCCAGGTCTGCCCGGTGACGTAGTCGGCATCGTCCGAGGCCAGGAACAGGACGACCTTGGCGATCTCGTCCGGCTGCCCGGCGCGGTGCCACGGAATCTTCTCCAGCGACGCCTCGATCTTCTCCGGCTTCTCGAACCGCGCCTGGGTCATCGGCGTCTGGATGAGGCCGGGGGCGACGTTGTTGACGTTGATCTTGTCCTCGGCGAGCTCGCGGGCGAGGCTGCGGGTGAGCGAGCCGACGCCGGCCTTCGACATGCCGTAGGGCGCGCTCTCGGGCGTCGGCAGGTGCTGGGCGACCGACGAGACGGTCACGATCCGCCCCCGGCCGCCCTGCGTGCGCCGGACCTTGATGAAGGCGCGGCAGCAGAAGAGCGGCCCCATCAGGTTCACGCGCAGGATGCGCTCCAGCATCGCCTCGTCCATCTCGGCCACCTCCACGCCGCTCATGGCCTGGCCGGCGTTGTTGACGAGGATGTCGAGGGTGCCGAGGTCCCGCGCCACGCGGTCGAACAGGGCGGTGACGGAGGCGGGATCGCCCACGTCGGCCTGCACGACCAGCGCCCGCCGCCCGGCGGCCTCGACCCGCCGCGCGGTCTCGGCGGCGCCCTCCGCATCGGTGTGGTAGGTGATCGCGACGTCCGCGCCGGCCTGCGCGAAGAGCTCGGCCGTCGCCTGGCCGATGCCGGAATCGGCGCCGGTGATCAGGGCCTTCCTGTCCTGGAGCTTCATGGGTGATCCGTCTGCCTCGAGGTGGCGCGCGGCCTCGTGCGCGCGGTTCGCTCGGCCAATGGCGCGCCGGCGCCCGGAGTTCCGCGCTCCGTTGCGACGCCGCGCCACCCCCGGGGCTCCGGCCCGACAACCGTTTGAGGGTCCAGTGCGTTTTGACGGTCATGGACGGCCATGACGCCGCGGCATAGGCTTTCGGGATGACAAGTCTGCTCGATCAGGACCCTGCCCTCGCGGAGGAGAGCGCGCCCACCACGCGTTGCCGGATCCTGGCCACGGCCGAGCGCTTCTTCCGGGAGATCGGCTACCAGAAGACCACGGTGGCCGACATCGCCAAGACGCTGCGGATGAGCCCCGCCAACGTGTACCGCTTCTTCGAGTCGAAGAAGGCGATCAACGAGGCCGTGGTCGAGCGGGTGACGCGGGAGGTCGAGGCCCTCATCGCGGCGATCGCGGAGGCGCCCGGGCTCGCGGCCCCCGAGCGCATCGCCGCGATCATGCGGGCCCTGCACGTCGACTGCCTGGAGCGCTGCACCGAGAACCCCCGGATCCACGAGATGGTCGAGGCGGCCATGACGGAGAGCTGGGATGTCTGCCGGCACCACGTCGCCCGCATCGGCGCGGTGCTCGCCCGCGTGATCGCGGACGGTGCGGCGCGGGGGGACTTCGAGACCGACGATCCGGCCGTGACCGCCCTGTGCGTCCAGGCCGCGCTCGTGCGCTACAGCCACCCCGTCATGGTGAGCCAGTACGCCAACGTCCCGGCGCCCCCCCTCGACGCGATGATCGACTTCGTGCTGCGGGGGCTCGGGGCGCGGTCGGGCCCCGCCCGGCCTCACTCCGAGGCCGGGTTGGGCGCCTGCGGCGGGGCGGTCTCGCCGGGCTGAGCCCCCTCGTAGCCCTCGATGACCAGGATATCGGCCTCGGCACCGCCCTTCTGGCGGGCGCGGGCGGCCTGGTAGATCTCGGAGTTCCAGCAGGCAAGCGCGTCCGCGTAGCTCGGGAACTCGACCACGACGTTGCGGGCCCGCGCCGTTCCGGCGACGGCCTCGAAGGCCCCGCCCCGCACCAGGAAGCGGCCGCCGAACTGGGCGAAGGCGGCGCCGTTCGCCGCCGCGTAGTCCCGGTAGGCCTCCGCGTCGCGCACGTCGACCCGGACGATCCAGTAGCCTCGCGCCATCCTTGTTCTCCTCAGATCAC
Source organism: Methylobacterium sp. A54F (assembly GCF_053346035.1). NCBI lineage: Bacteria > Pseudomonadati > Pseudomonadota > Alphaproteobacteria > Hyphomicrobiales > Methylobacteriaceae > Methylobacterium > Methylobacterium sp. A54F. Next base: position 31,582 of record NZ_JBKFBF010000018.1, read on the forward strand.
GCCATCTCGGCGACGATCGCCTGCGCGGCGGCGCGGGGATCCGCGGCCCCCGTGATCGGGCGCCCGACGACGATGTGGTCGATGCCCGCGATGCGGGCCTCCCGCGGGGTCATCACCCGCTTCTGGTCGCCCGTCTCCGAGCCGGCCGGCCGGATGCCCGGGGTGACGATCGACAGGGACGGCCCGACGACGCCGCGCACGGCCTCCGCCTCGATGGCGCTGCAGACGATGCCGTCGATGCCGGCCTCGCGCGCCTGCGCGGCGCGGTGCGCCACGAGGTCCCGGACCGGGAGGGCATACCCGGCCTCCCGCGCGTCGCCGTCGTCGTAGGAGGTCAGCACGGTGACGGCGAGGATCCGCATGGGGCCCGCGCCCCGCGCCTGCACGGCCGCCCGCATGGTCTGCGGGTAGGCATGGACCGTCAGGAAGGTGGCGCCGAGGTCCGCGAGCGACCGGACGCCCTCCTCGACGGTGTTGCCGATGTCGTGGAGCTTGAGGTCGAGGAAGACCCGGAGGCCCGCCCGCGCCAGCTCCGGCACCAGGGCGAGGCCGCCCGCGTAGGCGAGGCGGTACCCGATCTTGTAGAAGGTCGCCGCATCCCCGATTCGGCCCACGAGGTCCCGGGCCGCCGCGACGTCCGCCAGGTCGAGGGCGACGATCAGGCGGTCTCGGGGGTCCTGGGGTTCGGTCATCGCTGGCTCCGGTGGTGCGCGGCACGGACCATGCCGGCCCGGCGCCTGTCAACGGCTCGGGCGCCGCTCAGTGGATGCGGTCCGGACCGGGATCGCCGGCGCTGCGCGCAAGGCTCCGCCCGACCTCGAACAGGACGCCGTCGAGGAGGCCGGCGAGCGCCGCCTCCCCGGCCTCGACCGCGAGCGCGTGGGCCATCAGGACGTGGTCCGCCACGAGGTCGACCGCCGCGTAGGGCCGGGCCGTGGCGCGGTTCGGCGCCGGCACGGGGCGCCCGATGGTGCCGTAGGCGGTGAGCGCCTCGGTGCGGCTCGGGGCGATCTCGCTGATCGAGCCGAGGTAGCCGATATAGGTGCTGTCGGGCGGCCCGAAGGAGGGCACGGCGCCGCCCATCACCCAGAGCCAGGGCCCGTCGACGTTGCGGAGCCGGTAACGCAGGGAGAACTGGGCCTGCCGGTCCACCGCTTCGCGGAAGATCGCCCAGATGGCCGCCTGGTCGTCGGGGTGGACCGCCGCGAGCCAGCCGTCGCCGCTCGCCTCCGCGGGCGTCTGCCCGGTGAGGCGGTACCATTCGGGGCTGATGTAGGTCAGCGAGCCCTGCGCGTCGGTGGTCCAGATCATCGGGCGGCGGAGACCCTGGCGGCGGCTTCCGCACGCCATGCGTGCAGTCCGCTCGAACAGCAACCGACACGCGATTCCGCCGTTCCGCGAGGAACGCGAATTGGTTACCGGCGCCCGAGCGCGAGGTACTGCGCCCCGAGGGGGATCCGCGCGAGCGCGGCCTCGCAGCGGCGCGCCGCGGGGTGCAGCGTGGGGAGCAGCAGGAAGCTGCGCACCGCGACCCGCCCGAGCCCCGCGCCGCGCAAGAGGTCCCGCGTGCGCCCGGGCCCGAGCAGCACCGCGTCCCGGTCGAAGGCGCAGCGGCGCACGGCGAGGCGGGTCAGCGGGTTGTAGGGGTTGTGCTCGATCACCGCGACGAGGCCGCCCGGGCGCACCACCCGCGCCATCTCGGCCGCGAAGGCCGGCCAGTCGGCGGGCGGGACGTGGTGCATCACGCAGGAGGTCAGCGCGAGATCGAAGCTGCCGTCCGCGTAGGGCAGCGCGCGTCCATCGTAGGTCCGGTAGCTGGACAGACCGTTGGACGCCGCCGCCCGCGCGATGGACTCCTGCGAGACATCGACGCCCGCGAGGTGGCGAAACAGCCCCGCCAGGTGCGGGTGCAGGGCGCCCACGCCGCAGCCGACATCGAGGCAGGATTCGAAGCGCCCGCCCTCCCGGGCGATCACGTCGGCGAGGAGCAAGGCCTTGGCGCGCAGGTAGAAATCGTGCGGCAGGCCGGCGAAGTCGATGGAAGCCTGGACCGCCGCCCCGTAGGCGTCGGCATAGGCGTCGAAGGGCGCGCTCATGCGGCCCTCGCGGCGGGCCGCGCAGCCGCCCCATCCGGGAATCCCACCCGGGATTCAACGACGTAGAGCGGCCTCCGCTTCACCTCGGCGTGGATACGGCCGACGTAGAGGCCCACCATCCCCGTCATCATCATGTGCATGCCGGAGAGGAACGACAGCACGATCACCGTGGAGGCCCAGCCCTCGACGAGGCGGCTGCCCGCCATCCAGGCGACCCCGACGTAGCACGCGTAGAGGAAGGCGAGGCCGGAGACGCAGAGGCCGCCCCAGACGGCCGCCCGCAGCGGCAGGTCGGAGAAGCCGATGATGCCGTCGGTGGCGAGCCGCAGCATCCGGGCGAGCGGATACTTGGTGACCCCCGCGCCGCGGGCGGCCCGATCGTACTCCACGGTGGCGTGGCGGAAACCGAGCCACGCGAACATGCCGCGCACGAAGCGATCCCGCTCGGGCATGGCCCGGAACGCGTCCGCCACCGCCCGGTCGATCAGCCGGAAATCGCCGACGTCCTCGGGGATGCGGATGCGCGAGACCCGGTTCAGCAGGCGGTAGAACAGGCTCGCGCTGCCGAGCTTCCAGCGGCCCTCGCCGGCCCGCTGCCGGCGCTTCGCATCGACGACCTGATAGCCGTCGCGCCAGCGGGCGATCATCTCGAGGACGAGCTCGGGCGGGTCCTGCAGGTCGGCGTCCATCACGATCACCGCGTCGCCCGCGGCGGCGTCGATCCCGGCGGTGATCGCGGTCTGGTGGCCGAAGTTGCGCGAGAGGCCGATGAAGCGGAAGCGCGGATCGGAAAAGGCCTTCGCCCGCAGCACGATCGGCCCGGTATCGCGGCTGCCGTCGTCCACGAAGATCACCTCCGCGGGCCCGTCGAGGCGGGCGAGAAGCCCCTCGATCCGGTGCAGCAGGAGGGGGATCACCGCCTCCTCGTCGTAGACCGGAATGACGATGCTGTAGCGCACGGGAGGGCTCGGGATCCGGACGGCACGGGTGCCGGGCGGCGCGAAGCTTCCACCGCGCGTGCTTAAGCGGCGGTAAACCGGGCCTCCGGTGGCGCCATCACGCGGGCGACCTCCGCCTTCAGCACGGGCAGCGTCTCGGCCTCGAACCAGGGATTGCGCTTCAGCCAGCCGTTGTTGCGCCAGGACGGATGCGGCAGCGGGAGGATGCGCGGGCGCCGGGGGGCCGCGAGGATGCCGCGCCAGTTCCGGACCGTCTCGGTAAGGCCGCCCTCCATCCGGCCGAGGTGCCAGGCCTGCGCGTATTGCCCGATCACCAGGATGAGTTCGAGGTCGGGCAGACCCCCGAACAGCTCGGTGCGCCAGCGGTCGGCGCATTCCCGGCGGGGCGGCTTGTCGCCGCCCTTCGCGTCGAGGCCCGGGAAGCACGCCCCCATCGGGACGATGGCGACGCGGGCGGCATCGTAGAAGGCGGGCTCGTCGAGGCCGAGCCAGGCCCGCAGGCGCACGCCCGATGGGTCCATGAAGGGGCGTCCGGAGCGGTGCGCCCGGGTGCCGGGGGCCTGGCTCGCGATGCAGAGACGGGCGGTGGCGCTGCCCTGGACGATGGGGCGCGGCTCCTGCGGCAACGGCCCGCCGTAGAGGGGGGCGTCGCGACAGAGGCGGCAGGCGCGTAGGAGGGCGGCGGTTTCGTCGAAGCTCGGGGCGGACATGCCCGGAGGAGATGGGGAGGCCGGTCCCGAAACGAAAGAACGGCGCGGCTTCTGGGAAGCCGCGCCGTCGGAGTGGGGTCTCGTTGGGAGGTGCCCGCAGGTTGCGCCGACGCTGAGCCGGCGTCCGTGCGCTGGCGCACGCGGGAGGCCCCGTGGGGAGCGCCCCTACACCCCCTTCAGGCCGGCGAGATCGAGGGGCAGGGATCTCAGGCGCTGGCCGGTCGCCGCGAAGATCGCGTTGGAGATGGCGGGCGCCAGCACCGGCACGCCCGGCTCGCCGATGCCGGTCGGCGCCGCCTCGCTCGGCATGATGTGCACCTCGACCACGGGCATCTCGCTCATGCGGGTGGGCTCGTAGCTGTCGAAGTTGCGCTCCTGGACCACGCCGTCCTTCAGCGTGATGCGATTGCGCAGCACCGAGGAGAGCGCGAAGCCGACCGCGCCCTCGACCTGGGCGTGGATCACGTCCGGCGTCACCGCGATGCCGACGTCCACCGCCGCCACGATGCGGTTCACCTTGACCTTGCCGCCGTCGACCGACACGTCGGCCATCATCGCCACGTAGGAGCCGAAGCTCTCGTGGGCGGCGACGCCGAGGGCGCGGCCTTTCCGGTCCGCCGCCGCGCCCTGCTGCGCCGACCAGCCGGCCTTCTCGGCGGCGAGCCTCAGCACGCCGGAGAGGCGGGGTGCGCGGGTGAGGAGCGAGAGCCGGTAGGCGACCGGGTCGGCGCCCGCCGCGTGGGCGAGCTCGTCGATGAACACCTCCATGGCGTGCGCGGTGTGGGTGTGGCCGACGGAGCGCCACCACAGCACCGGCACGCCCTCGCGGGCGTTGTGGACCTCGAAGCGGTAGGCCGGCAGGGCGTAGGGCGTGTCCGAGGCGCCCTCGACGGTGGTGCCGTCGATGCCGTTCTTCACGATCATCGCCTCGAAGGGCGAGCCGATCATGATCGACTTGCCGACCACGACGTGCTGCCAGCCGGCGATGCCGCCCTTCGCGTCGAGGCCGGCGCGGAGCTTGTGGTAGACGGTGGGCCGGTAGTAGCCGCCCGCCATGTCGTCCTCGCGGGTCCAGACGAGGTGGACCGGTGCCTTGCCGCCCGTGGCCTTCACGATGGCGGCGGCCTCGGCGAAGTAGTCGGCACCCGGCGTCGCGCGGCGCCCGAAGGAGCCGCCGGCCCATTGCGTGTGCAGCCGGACCTTGTCGGTGGTGACCCCCAGGGTGGCGGCGACCACCGCCTGCTCGATGGTCTGCAGCTGGCAGCCGGCGAAGACGTCGTAGGTGCCGTCCGCCGCCCGCTCGATGGTGGCGTTGAGGGGCTCCATGGCGGCGTGCGCCAGGTAGGGGAAGTTGAACTCGGCCTCCAGAACCTTGGCGGCCCCCTGGATGGCGGCAGCCGGATCGCCCCGCTCGGAGGCGACGAGGCCGGGCCGCTTCGCGGTCTCGCGATACTCCGCCAGGATGACGTCCGAGGAGCGGGTCTCGGCCGCGCCCTCGTCCCAGGTCACCTGCAGGGCGTCGCGTCCCCTCATGGCCGTCCAGGTGTCGCGGGCGATGACCGCGACGCCGGTCGGGATCGTCACCACGTCGAGGACGCCCGCCACCTTGCGGGCGGCCGCGTCGTCGACGCGGGCCGGAACGCCGCCGAAGCGCGGCGGATGGGCGACGACCGCCGTCACCTGGCCCGGACGGCGGATATCGAGGGAATAGATCGCGCTGCCGTTGGTCTTGGCCACCGAATCGACACGGGGCACCCGGCTCCCGATGATGCGCCACTCGGACGGGTCCTTGAGGCGGGGGTTCTCCGGGACAGTCTGCGTCGCCGCCGCGGCCGCGAGCTCCCCGAACCGGGCCTGCCGGTTCGAGCCGGCATGGCGCACGACGCCCTTCTCCACGGTGATCTCGCCGGCCGGGGCGCTCCACTGGGCGGCGGCGGCGGAGACCAGCATGGCGCGGGCGGCCGCGCCGGCCTTCCGGAGCTGGAACCAGGAATTGGCGATCGCGGTCGAGCCGCCCGTGCCCTGGACGGGCCCCATCAGGAGGTTGTTGTAGAGCGCGGCGTCGGCCGGCGCGAATGCGGTGCGCACCTGCGCCCAGTCCGCGTCGAGCTCGTCGGCGAGGATCGCGGCGAGGCCCGTGGTGTTGCCCTGGCCCATGTCGAGGTGCTTGATCACCACCGTGACGGTGTCGTCGGCGGCGATGCGCACGAAGGCGTTCGGGAGCGCCTTGACCTGCGAGAGGTCCGGCCCCCCGGCCGCCCGGGCCCCGCGCAGGTCGAGGCGGAAGCCCAGGACGAGGGCGCCGGCCGCCGTGGCGGCGCCGGCGAGGAAGCGGCGGCGGGATGGCTGCGGGGCGACGTCCTGCGCCGGGCCCGCGTCGTTCGACCGACCGTGTGTCAGCATGATCGTGCTCCTGTCCGTGCGGGGCTCAGGCGAGAGAGCGGGCGGCTTCGTGGATCGCGGCGCGGATGCGCTGGTAGGTGCCGCAGCGACAGATGTTGCCGTCCATGGCGCCGTCGATGTCGGCATCGGTCGGCTTCGGGTTGTCGCTGAGGAGGCCGATCGCCGACATGATCTGACCGGACTGGCAGTAGCCGCACTGCACGACGTCGAGCTTGCGCCAGGCCCCCTGGACCGCCTCCGCGACGCGGCCCGAGACGCCCTCGATCGTGGTGATCTTCGCCGCGCCGACGTCGCCGATCCGGGTCTGGCAGGAGCGGACGGGCTGGCCGTCGAGGTGGACCGTGCAGGCGCCGCACTGCGCGATGCCGCAGCCGTACTTGGTGCCGGTCTTGTCCAGGCGGTCGCGCAGGACCCAGAGGAGCGGCATGTCGGGGTCGGCCTCGACGTCGTGCGAGACGCCGTTGACGGTCAGCTTCAGCATCACGAGGTTCTCCGCGGCGCGAAGTTTGAAGTCGTTCCAGGATTACCGAGGGCTAGTCCGGCGTCGAGCCGAGCCGATGTGCGGCAGCACACACGGGATGCCGGGCGCTGTCGCTGCGCATCGGCGCAATCGGACGCATCCGTGCAGGTCGTTCTTAACACATCCCCGGCATGCTGGGCGCCGGTGTCCCGGACCGTCCAGCGGTCCAGATCTCGCGAGCCTCCAAAGACCCACGATGTCCGACCTGACGGTGGAGATGGTTCAACGCGGCCGCGGGCCCGCGTCCGAGGAGGTCGCCCGCCGTCGGGGCGTCGCCCGCGACATGCGCTCGGCCCGCGAGAAGCTGACCTCGACGACGGGGCTCGAGCGCGCCTTCGACTACGAGCTGCTGCGCCTCTACGCCGAGTACCGGGCGGGCGCCGGCATCCCGTTCGGCCTGTTCGCGATGGCGATGGCGGCGGCCTCCGCCTTCTGGGTGCCGCCGGTGGTGGCGGCGGGCTGGGCGCTCGCCGTGTTCGTCACCATCACGATCAACTCGTCCCTGGGGCGGCGCTTCCTGCGGGCCGATGCCGAGGCCGTGTCGTTCACCCTCTGGCGCCGCGCCTTCGCGTGCGGGGAGCTGCTGCAGAGCCTGGCCTGGTCGGCCATGGTCGGGCTCGGCGCGACGGGCGGGCGCAGCTTCGCCCTGTTCAGCCTCGTCATCGCCGCAGCGGTGGCGACGATGCTGGCCGCCAGCGTGCCGGCCGCCGCGGTGGCCGCCCTGGTGCCGCTCTCCTGCGCGACGCTGGCGCTCCTCGCCTTCTCGCCCGACACGAACGCCATGCTGCTCGTCGCGATGGCGCTCGGCGCGGAGGTGTTCTTCCTCGGGCTCGCGCGGCGCCTCTACACCTCGGCGGTCGGCACCCTGCAGTCCCGGGCCGAGAAGGACGCGATGTTCGGCGAGCTGGAGCAGGCGAAGGCGAATTCCGACGAGGCCCGGCGGCGCGCCGAGGAGGCGAACCTGGCGAAATCCCGATTCCTCGCCACGATGAGCCACGAGCTGCGCACCCCCCTGAACGCGATCCTGGGCTTCTCGGAGGTGATGAAGAACGAGGTGTTCGGCAGCCACGCGGCGCCGAGCTACCGCGAGTACTCGAACGACATCCACGACAGCGGGATGCACCTCCTCAACCTGATCAACGAGATCCTCGACCTCTCGCGGATCGAGGCCGGGCGCTACGAGCTGAACGAGGAGGCCGTGCAGCTCGCCCACATCGTGGAGGATTGCCGCCACATGATGGGGCTTCGCGCCCGCGGCAAGTCGCAGACCTTCCAGGATTTCGTGGACGATTCCCTGCCTCGCCTCTGGGCGGACGAACGGGCGCTGCGCCAGATCGTGTTGAATCTCCTGTCGAACGCCGTGAAGTTCACGCCCCCGGGCGGCGAGATCTCGATCAAGGTCGGCTGGACGAGTTCCGGCGGGCAGTACGTCGCCGTGAAGGACAGCGGGCCCGGCATCCCCGAGGACGAGCTGGGCACCGTGATGTCCTCCTTCGGCCGCGGCTCGCTGGCCATCAAGACCGCCGAGCAGGGCTCCGGGCTCGGCCTGCCGATCGTCAAGGGCCTCGTCGAGTTGCACGGAGGCCAGTTCACGCTCAAGTCGAAGCCCCGCGAGGGCACCGAGGTGATCGTGACGCTGCCGGCGAGCCGCGTGATGGACACGCTGCCGGCGATGAGCGTCGCCAAGGTCGAGAACAAGGGCGAGAAGCAGGCCGCCTGAGCCGCCTCAGCCGAGCCCGCCGAGGCGCCGCACGATCGCCCATTCGGCATCCGTGACCGGCTGCACCGAGAGCCGGGAATTGTTGACAAGGACCATGTCCTTCAGGCCGGGCTCGGCCTTGATGACATCGAGGGAGACGGGCCGGAGCAGCGGCTCGACCACCTTGAGGTCGACCATGCCGAAGCGCCCGCTCGCATCCGTGTGGTCGGGATAGTAGGGCCGGATCACCTCGACGACCCCCACCACCGCCTTGCCCTCGTTCGAGTGATAGAAGAAGCCGCGCTCGCCCACCCGCATGGCCATCAGGTGCTTCTTCGCGAGGTGGTTGCGCACGCCGTTCCAGTGGGTGCCGGCCTCGCCCGCCGCCACCTGCTGGTCCCAGGACCAGGTGTCGGGTTCGGACTTGTAGAGCCAGTGGGCCATCGGGTTCCCCCCCCCGCGCGAAGCGTGAGCGGACCGCTTAGCGCATCCCGAGGCCCGCCGCGCGGCCCCAGAAGCGCAGGCTCTCGGGATTCACCGGAGATCCCGCCTCGGCGTTGCGGGCCGTCGCGAAGGCGTGAAAATCCAGGGCCGCCTCGGACCCGAGGAGCGCCCGCACCGCGGACAGGATGCGACTGATGCGCAGGTGGTTGTGGTCGTGGGGGCGCAGCCAGAAGTCGGTCTCGGCGTAGAACCGGCGCATCCGCGCGAGCGCCGCCGCGAGCCCCTCCCGCGCCTGCGGATCGGCCCGGATCGCCTCGGCCTCCGCCGCCGTCAGAACGGGCGCGCCCGGCACCGCACGGCTCGCCTCGGAGAGCGGGAAGCACCATTGGATGAAGTCGTGCACGCCCTCGATGCGGGCATCCTCGAAGCCCAGGACGTCCGCGAGGCTGCGGCCCGCCCCGTCGCGGCCGGTGCCGGCCAGGAAGGCGTGGATGCGGCTCACTCGGTCTCTCCCTTGAGCGGGCGGGCGAGGAGGCGCGCGACCACGGCCTCGACGCTCGTCTCGCCGGAGACCACCGCGGCCACCGCCTCGGCCACCGGCATCTCGACCGCGGCGGCCCGGGCGAGCGCCACCAGGGCGGCGGCCGTGAAGGCTCCCTCGGCGAGCTTGCCGCCGGAGGCCGCCTCCGGCGAGGCCCCCTGCCCCAGCGCCAGGCCGAAGGCGAAGTTGCGCGACTGGGGTGAGGAGGCGGTGAGCACCAGGTCGCCGAGGCCGGACAGGCCCATCAGGGTCTCGGGGCGGCCGCCGAGCCTGCGGGCGAAGCGCATCAGCTCCGCGAAGGCGCGGGCGATCAGCGCCGCCCGGGCGCTCTCGCCGAGCCCGCGGCCGGCGACGATGCCGGACGCGATGGCGAGCACATTCTTGCCCGCGCCGCCCACCTCGACGCCGCGCACGTCGTCGGTGTGATAGAGCCGGAAGGTCGGCCCCGACAGCGTGCGGGCGAGGCGGGCGGCGAGGTCCGCGTCGGCTGCCGCCAGGGTCACGGCGGTGGGCATGTTGCGGGCGACGTCCACCGCGAAGCTCGGGCCCGACAGCACGGCGACCGGGGTGCCGGCCGGCAGCGCCTCGGCCGCCACGGCGCTCATGAAGGCGTCGCTGCCCCGCTCGATGCCCTTGGCGCAGAGCACCACCGGTGCGCCCGCCGCGAGGGCGGGCGCGAGCTGCCCCAGCACCGCGCGCATGGTCTGGGCCGGCGTGACGAGGAGCACCGTGCCGGCCGCGCCGAGCTCGGCCGCCGCCGCCGTCGCCCGGATGCCGGCGTGCAGGGGCACGCCGGGCAGGTAGCGGGTGTTCTCGCGGCTCGCCTCGAGGCGCTCGGCGGCCTGCGCGTCGCGCAGCCACAGGGTGACGTCGTGCCCCGCGGCCGCGGCCGCATTGGCGAGCGCCGTGCCCCAGGCTCCCCCGCCGACCACCGCGATCCGTTCGCTCATGAGGCATCTCCGTGGCCCGCGCCGAAGCTCGCGGCGTCGAGACGATACAGCAGGTGGCGGCGCAGGGGATCGCCCTCGGGGAGCGCCGGATGGTCGAAGTCCTCCCCCGGGTCGCGGGTCATGCCGAGGCGCTCCATCACGGCGCGGGAGCGGTCGTTGCCGGCGGCCGTGAAGGCCACCACCGCCGCGATGCCGCAGCGTCCGAACAGGTCGGCGAGCGCCAGCCGGGCCGCGCGGGTGGCGATGCCGCGGCCCCAGGCGGGCCGGGCGAGCCGCCAGCCGATCTCCACGAGCGCCCCCGGCCGCTCGGCGCCCGGAAAGGGCATCGGCCGCATCAGCCGCATGCCGCCGGCGAAGCCGAGGAAGCCGCCGCCCGCGGCCTCCACGGCCCAGGGGCCGAACCCGTCCGCCTCGAAGCGGCGGTCGAGGGCCCGGGCCTCGGCGAGGCTCTCGGCCCGGCTCTTCGTCGCGGGGAAGTGGCGCATCACCTCCGGGTCGCCGTTGAGGGCCGCGAAGAGCGCGTCGTCGGCGCGCCGCCAGCGACGCAGGCACAGGCTCGCATCGCCGAGGGAAGCCGGCGCCGGGAGGGGCCGGAGCTTGCCGCGCCATTGCAGGGAGCGGCGGTCGAGCAGGCGGAGGTCGGCGCGCCCGGCGAGCACCGCCTCGCCGATCTCGATGGCGACGGCGAGACGCTCAGGGGGCATGTTGGCCCAGGCCGGCGGCGCCACGCTGGCCCGCCAGGGGCCCCCGCAGGCGTTGTCCAGGAGGATGCGGGCGAAGCAGTGGTCGAGGCGCACCGGCCAGTCCGGCCGGTGCGGCGCGGCCGCCGGCAGGCGCCGGTCCACGAGGTCGCGCCAGCGGGCCTGGAGCGGCGTCACGGCGGGCTCCGGCGGCGGAGGCTCGGGCTCCGCCTGCATCAGGTAGTTGCCGCGCGGCAGGACGAGGCGCCCGGCGCGCCGCACCTAGGCCAGCGCCGCCCGCGGGGCCTCGGCGAAGGGCCAGCGGGCGCGGGCCGGGGCCGTCAGGTCGTCCACGAGGCCGGCGCGCAGGCGCTCGAGGCCCGCCCAGGCGATCATCGCGCCGTTGTCGCCGCAGAGCGGCAACGGGGGGGCCACGAAGGCGAGGCCCGCTTCCCCGGCAAGCGCCGACAGGGCCCGCCGGATGGCGCCGTTGGCCGAGACGCCGCCGGCCGCGACGAGGGCGGTCGGGTGTCCGGCGACTGTCCGAAAGCCGCGGAGCGCGACCCGCACCCTGTCCACCACGGTGTCCACCACGGCGGCCTGGAAGCTCGCGCAGAGGTCGGCCACGTCCCGCTCGGCCAGAGGCTGGATCCGCTCCGCCTCGACCCGCAGGGCGGTCTTCAGGCCCGAGAGGGAGAAGTCGGCCTCGCGCCGGCCGAGCATCGGCCGCGGCAGGGCGAAGCGCTCGGGATCGCCGCGCTCCGCCATGCGCTCGACCTCCGGACCACCCGGGTAGCCGAGGCCGAGGAGCTTGGCGACCTTGTCGAAGGCCTCGCCGATCGCGTCGTCGATGGTGCCGCCGAGGCGGATGTAGGCGCCGACGCCCGTCACCGCGACGAGCTGGGTGTGGCCCCCGGAGGCGAGGAGCAGGAGGTAGGGGAAGCCGAGGCCGTCGGTGAGGCGCGCGGTGAGCGCGTGCGCCTCCAGGTGGTTCACGGCCAGCAGCGGCTTGCGGGTGACGAGGGCCAGCGTCTTGGCGGTGACGAGGCCGATCAGCACGCCGCCGATCAGCCCGGGGCCCGCCGCCACCGCGATGCCGTCGAGGTCGGCGAGCCGGGTGCCGGCCCGGTCGAGCGCCCGGGCGATCAGCCGGTCGAGGACCTCGACGTGGGCGCGGGCGGCGATCTCCGGCACCACGCCGCCGTAGGCGGCGTGCTCGGCGATCTGGCTCAGCACCTCGTTGGCGCGGATGTCGCCGGGGCCGTCCTCCGAGGAGGCGACGATGGCGGCGGCGGTCTCGTCGCAGGTGGTCTCGATGCCGAGGACGTTCATGGGCCGATCGGTGCGGGGGCGGGAGGCGCGACCCTAGCCGCCCCGGGGGCCGGAGGGCAACGCGCCGGGATCCGGGTCAGGCGCCCTGCCCGGCCATGGAGGCGTCCATCCAGACCACCTCCCAGATATGGCCGTCCGGGTCCTCGAAGCTGCGGCCGTACATGAAGCCGTGGTCCTGCCGGGGACAGGGGTCGAGGCGCCCGCCGGCGGGGCCGGCCGCCTCCGTCACCGCGTCGACGGCCGCGCGGCTCTCGGCCGAGAGGGCGATCAGCACCTCGCAGGTCGAGCGGTCGGCGATGGGCTTCGGGGAGAACTCGGCGAAGCGCTCGTGGCTGAGAAGCATCACGTGGATCGTCTCGGAGAAGACCATGCAGGCGGTGCGCGCGTCGCTGAACTGCGGGTTCCGGGTCGCCCCCACGGCCTCGTAGAAGGCGGTCGCGCGGGCGACGTCGGTCACGGGCAGGTTCACGAAGATCATCGGCTGCATGGCCATCCTCCGGGACGGTTCGGGTTACTCCGCGGGCGCGATGGCGATCTTGATCGATTCGGCCTTCGCGCCGCTGATCTCGATCGTCACCGGATTCGTGCCGAACTGGTAGCGCAGGCTCTTGCGCACCGTTGGGCAGTCGCGCTGCATCGTGTGGGCGACGGGCGGCCGGGTGGTCGCACCGTCCTGGCTCACGTCGATCCAGGCGTCGTCCGAGAGGGTCACCTGATAGAGCCCCGGCGCGATCGGCGCCGGGAAGCGCAGGACGCCCCCAAAGGTGCCCGGGCCTGGCTCCCGCGAGGGGGGCACCGGGAAGGCGACCTCGGCCGTGGGCTTCAGGGCCAGCACGGCGCCCGGCATCTCGCGGGCCACCTGCTCGCCGGAGGCGACCCGCGCGAGGCCGGGCGCGGAGAACCACGCCTCCTCGCGCACGAGCAACCAGTCGAAGCGCGAGCAGGCGGCGGGCACCGGCGCAGGCTCCTCGGCCGCGGCCGGCCCGGCACCCGCGAGCCCGAGGATCAGGACGACGGGAAGCGCGCGCACCCGGTCAGTCCACCGCCACCATCACGTCGGAGGACTTCACGACCGCGTAGGCCTGCGCGCCGTTCGTGAGCTTGAGGGCATCGACCGCCTCGTTGGTGATCGCGGCGGTGACCACTTGGCCGGGCGCGATCTCGATCTTCACGTGAGCGGTGGTCGCACCCTTCTCGACCGAGACGACGGTGCCCTTGAGGATGTTGCGCGCGCTGATCTTCATGCTCGGGGTCCTGTGCACCGCCCGCCTGTCGCGGGCCGCGCCCCTATACCACCCCGCACCGGCGATGCGACCTCAGGAATCGGGAAATCCCTCGTCCTCCGAGCCCGGCTCCGGATCCTCCGGCACCGGCCGCGCGCCCCAGACTGCCAGCGTCTCGTTGAGGTCGTCGAGGATGAAGTGGCGGGCACTGTCGCGGTCGTAGCCCTCGGCGAGCAGCGCGTCGTACTCGGTGAAGACGTGGCGCGCGTAGGCGACGAGGGCGAGGCGGGCCGCGGTCTCCGGCGCCGCGCCGCGCAGGCCCGGGCTCGCGAGCGCCCGGTCGAGGCTGGCCTCGGCCTCGAACGCCGGCAGGCGCGGCGCGAGGCGGCGCAGGGCGGCCGCGACCGCCTCGCGGCGGTTGCGCGGGGGTGGCTCGGGGGGCGATCGGCCCATGCGCGGCGTCTCCTCATCCGTCGGTCGTCGCGAAGCGGCGCGCCATAATTCCTGCGCGAGGCACGCGTAGCCTTGCATGATCAGGCGGCCCGGCGCACGAAGGCTGCCGCTCTCGTCAGGGACTTAATCCACGCCATGCGCGCATCACTGGCGGCAGCCGCCCTCGCTACGCTCCTCGGCTTCGCGCCCGCCCACGCGCAGGCCCCGGCCGCCGCGCCGGGCGCGCCGAAGGCCACACGCGCCACAACCGCCACCGGCACCACCAAGCCGCCCTCCGGCGGCGCGCCGATGCGGCCGGAGGCCGAGGCCGCGATGCAGAAGGCCCAGAAGGCTGCCGCCGCCCGCGACAAGGCCTGGGACGCGCGGATGCGCACCACCCTCGGCTCGATCTGCCGCGGCTGCTGAGGCGCGACGCCCTCCGTTCCATGATGGCCGCGGGCGCCCCATGATCCGCTTCGAGGGCGTCGCGAAGCGTTTTCCCGGCGCGCCCGCCCCCGCGGTGGACGGGCTCGACCTCACGGTGGCCGAGGGCACGACCTGCGTGCTGATCGGCCCCTCGGGCTGCGGCAAATCCACCACGCTGCGCATGGTCAACCGCCTGGTCGAGGCGGATTCCGGCCGGATCCTGCTCGGCGGGGAGGACGTCGCGCGCGCGGACCCCGTGCGGCTGCGCCGCGGCATCGGCTACGTGCTGCAGGGGGTCGGCCTGTTCCCCCACCGGAGCGTCGCGCAGAACGTCGCGACCGTGCCGGAGCTCATCGGCTGGCCGCGCGCCCGCATTACCGCGCGCGTCGATGCCCTGCTCGACCTCGTGGGCCTCGATCCGACGACCTACCGCGACCGCCGGCCGGACGCCCTCTCGGGCGGGCAGCGCCAGCGCGTCGGCGTCGCCCGGGCGCTCGCCGCCGATCCCCCGCTGCTGCTCATGGACGAGCCGTTCGGGGCGGTGGACCCGATCGCGCGGGGGCGGCTTCAGACGGAGATTCGCGCCATCCTGCGGCGCCTGCGCAAGACCGTCATTCTCGTCACCCACGACATCGACGAGGCGGTGGCCATGGGCGATCAGGTGGCCCTGATGCGGGCCGGGCGCCTCGTGCAGGCGGATGCGCCCGAGCGCCTGCTGGCGGCGCCCACCGACGACTTCGTCGCCGCGTTCGTGGGGCCGGACCGGGCCCTGCGCCGCCTCGCCCTGCTGACGGTGGCCGAGGTGGCGGTCCCGGGCGAGGCGGGCGCCATGCCCGAGATCGCGCCGCAGGCTTCCCTGCGCGACGCCCTGGCCCTGATGCTGGCGCGCGGCGCAGTGCGCCTGCGGGTCGCGGGCCCGGAACCGCGGCGGCTCGACCTCGACGCGCTGCGGGAGGCCGCGAAAGCAGAAGGGCCGCCCTCGCGGGCGGCCCTTCCGGAAAGGTCCTGAGCGTTCCCCCGGATCAGCGGGAGTAGAACTCGATCACGAGGTTCGGCTCCATCTGAACCGGATAGGGCACCTCGCCGAGGCCCGGCACGCGGGTGACGCGGGCGGTCATCTTGGAATGGTCGACCTCGATGTAGTCCGGCACGTCGCGCTCGGGGAGCTGCGAGGCGACCACGACGATCTCGAGCTGGCGGGAGGCTTCCTTCACCTCGATCACGTCGCCGGGCTTCACGAGGAAGCTCGGGATGTTCACGCGGCGGCCGTTCACCTTGACGTGGCCGTGGTTCACGAACTGGCGGGCCGCGAAGGGCGTCGCCACGAACTTCGCGCGGTAGACCACGGCGTCGAGGCGGCGCTCGAGCAGGCCGATCAGGTTCTCGCCGGAATCGCCGCGCAGGCGGATCGCCTCGGCGTAGTAGCGGCGGAACTGCTTCTCGGTGATGTTGCCGTAGTAGCCCTTGAGCTTCTGCTTGGCGCGCAGCTGCGTGCCGAAGTCGCTCATCTTGCCCTTGCGGCGCTGGCCGTGCTGGCCGGGGCCGTACTCGCGGCGGTTCACGGGGCTCTTCGGGCGGCCCCAGATGTTCTGGCCCATGCGGCGATCGAGCTTGTGCTTCGCCTGAACGCGCTTCGACATCGCTGTTCCTCTCGCAAACGAGATTATCGAGGAACGCGCCCTCCTCTCCCCTGCCATGGGCTGGGGCGACAGGGCGGTGTTTCGACAACCGCCCACGGGTGCGTATGAAAACGCCGCGGGGCCCCGATACCGGGACCCCGCGCGCCGGGGCTGCCTAGAGGAGATGGCCCGGCGCGTCAAGGCGCGCCGATCACAGGTAGCGCGGCCCCAGGAAGATCGCGAGGGCCACCACCAGCCAGGCGGCGAGGCCCCCCAGGATGGCGAGGCGGTAGTCGAGCCCGCCGCCGAGCCACCAGCAGGCGCCGAGGAACACGAGGTAGGCCGGGATCGTGCGCGCGCCCGCGAGGCAGGTCTCCCGGAAGGCGCCGGCCTCGCCCTTCGCGCCGACGGCGAGGAGCGCGATGATCGCGAAGGTGGGGGCGAGGGGCAGGATGCCGGGCAGGATGTTGCCGCGGCGCGAGGCGAGCACGATCGCCATGGTGACGAGGCCGCCGACGAGACCCTTCCAGAGGACGTCCATCCGAACCGGTCCGCCCGCGCGACTACTGGAGGCCGAGGGGCATGGCCTCGATGTCCAGGCCCGAGAAGCCGCGGGCGTCGAGGGCGGCCCGCAGCGCGGGCGTGAGGCCGAGCCCGCCCGTGAAGGCGCCGCGCACGCCGGCCTCGTCCGGCGCCCCGCGATCCGCGCAGGGCCCGAGCAGCTGGACCACCCGCCGGGCGATGGCGGGGGCCGGATCGATCCAGGTCACCGGCCAGGGGCCGAGCCGCTCGAAGCGCGGCAGGAGCAGCGGGTAATGGGTGCAGGCGAGGCAGACCACGTCCGTCCGGCGCCCCGCGGCCTCCACGAAGCAGGGCGCGATCTCGGCGCCGAGGGCCGCGTCGTCCACGGGGCTCCCGGCCATCTCGGCCTCGGCGTAGTTCGCGAGGTTCGGCGAGCCGACGAGGGTCACCCGCGCGGCGCCCGCGTAGGTGTCGATCAGGTCGTGCGTGTAGGCGCGGGCCACGGTGCCGGGGGTGGCGAGCAGGCTCACGAGGCGCGAGCGCGTCGCCTCGGCGGCCGGCTTGATCGGCGGCACCACGCCGACGAAGGGGGTCGGGAAGCGCTGTCGGAGCGCGGGCAGCACCAGGGTCGAGGCGGTGTTGCAGGCGATGACCACGAGGTCGGGGGCGTGGCGGGCGATCAGCCGCTCCATCACGGCGAGCACCCGCGCGACCAGCACCGGCTCCGCAAGGCGGCCGTACGGGAAGGCCGCGTCGTCCGCCGCGTAGACGTAGCGGGCGTCGGGCCGGGCGCGGCGCACCTGCGCCAGCACCGTCAGCCCGCCGAGCCCGGAATCGAACACCAGGATCGTCGGCGGCAGCGCCGGCCGCAGGGCGATCGCCGAGAGGGTCGCTCCAGCCATGAGGTCGATCCGCATCAAGCGCCCCGCAACCTGAGCGTGGATATCGGCTCAGCTTCGGCGCCGGAGGGTTAAGGCCCTGTCACTGCGGCGCGAAAAAGGCCGCGGATTCCCCAAAGCTGCGGCGCATGCCCCAGCGGCGAAGCTGCGCAGCGCGGCGGTGTTGTCCGATTGCGCGCGAGCCATACCTTCTACGGCGAGCGCCCGGGCCGGAACGTCGTTCTCCGGCCGGGCCGAAAAGGGGAATTCCGCATGGCCGCGACCGCCGCCCTCCGCGAACCCGAGGCCGCCCGCACGGGCGCGGCCTTTCCGCCCCCGCCCCTCTCGGCCCGCCCGATCGATGCCGGGGCGTGGCTGCGGGCCTATGCCGAGGTCCGCGCCGAGACCGAGCGCCGCGCCGCGCCGCTCTCGCCGGAGGACCAGCAGGTCCAGTCCATGGCCGATGCGAGCCCGACCAAGTGGCACCGCGCGCACACGACCTGGTTCTTCGAGCAGTTCCTGCTGCGCGAGCACCTGCCGGGCTACCGCATCTACGACGAGCGGCTCCACTACCTGTTCAACTCGTACTACGTGGCGGCCGGCCCCCGTCAGCCGCGCATCAGCCGCGGGCTGATCACCCGGCCCACGGCCGCGGAGGTCGCGGGCTACCGGGCGCATGTCGACCAGGCCGTGACGGCGCTGCTCAGGCAGGCGGCCCCGGCGGCGCTGGAGGCGGTGCTGCCGATCCTCGAGATCGGGCTCTACCACGAGCAGCAGCACCAGGAGTTGCTGATCACCGACATCCTGCACGCCTTCGCGCAGAACCCGCTGGAGCCCGCCTACGACCCGGCCTGGCGCTTCCCCGCGGCCGAGGCCCGCGGCGGCAAGGCCGCCCTGGAGCGCGGCATCGCCCGCATCGGCCACGAGGGCGCGGGCTTCTCCTTCGACAACGAGTCGCCCCGGCACGACGTGCTGGTCCTGCCGGTCTCGATCGACCGGAGCCTCGTCACCGTCGCCCAGTGGCTCGCCTTCATGGAGGATGGCGGCTACGCCCGGCCGGAGCTGTGGCTCTCGGACGGCTGGCTCGCGGTGCAGGCCGAGGGCTGGGAGGCGCCGGGCTACTGGCGGCAGGACGCGTCCGGCTGGAGCTGCATGACGCTCGCCGGCCGCCGGCCGGTCGACCCGGACCAGCCGGTCAGCCACGTGAGCTACTACGAGGCCGACGCCTTCGCGCGCTGGGCCGGGCGGGACCTGCCGACGGAGGCCGAGTGGGAGATCGCCGCCCGCGACGACCTCCTCGGCGACGCCTTCGGCCTCGTCTGGCAATGGACCCGCAGCGCCTACACCGCCTACCCGGGCTACCGGCCCCTGCCGGGCGCCCTCGGCGAGTACAACGGCAAGTTCATGTCGAACCAGTTCGTGCTGCGCGGCTCCTCGGTGGCGACGCCGGAGGGCCATGCCCGCGTGCCCTACCGCAACTTCTTCTACCCGCACCAGCGCTGGCAGTTCACCGGCCTGCGGCTCGCCGCCTACCGCGCCTGAGCCGCGCGACCTTTCCGGCGCGCCGGGCGTTTCCCCGCCGACGCGCCACCTTGCCTGAAGCCCAGTTCCGGAGGTCGCCCTTGACCATCAAGCCCACGTTCCCCGAGGCGCGGCCGATCGCGCAGCTGCCCGACGACCGCGCCTTCCTGGCCGACGTGCTGGCGGGCTTCGCGAACCCGCAGAAGTCTCTGCCGGCGAAGTACTTCTACGACGCGGCGGGCTCCGACCTGTTCGAGGCGATCACCCGGCTGCCGGAATACTACCCGACGCGGACGGAGCTGCGGATCCTCGACGCCCACGGGGCCGAGATCGCGGCCTGGCTTCCGCGGGGCGCGGCCCTCGTGGAGTTCGGCAGCGGCTCGACCGTCAAGGTCCGGCGCCTGCTGGCCCACCTCCCGGACCTCGCCGCCTACCTGCCCGTGGACGTCTCCGAGAGCTTCCTGCGCAGCGAGGCGGAGGCGCTCCGGACCGATTTCCCGCACCTGCGCATCGAGCCGATCGCCGCCGACTTCACGCAGGCCTTCCGGCTGCCCGACGACCTCGGCGGCGCGACGGCCGCGGGCTTCTTCCCCGGCTCCACCATCGGCAACTTCGAGCGCGGGGACGCCGCGGGCTTGCTCGCGCAGTTCGGGACGGTGCTGGGCGCCGGGGCGCGCCTCATCGTCGGCGTCGACCTCGTGAAGGACAGCGCGGTGCTGGAGGCCGCCTACGACGACGCCGCGGGCGTGACGGCCGCGTTCAACCTCAACCTCCTCACCCGCATGAACCGCGAGCTCGGCGCCGATTTCGACCGGGACGCCTTCGGGCACCGGGCGGTCTTCAACGCCGCGGCCTCGCGCATCGAGATGCACCTCGTCAGCCGGCGGGCGCAGACCGTCACGGTGGCGGGGCACCCGTTCGCCTTCCTCGACGGCGAGACCATCCACACCGAGAACAGCTGCAAGTACACGGTCGAGAGCTTCCGGGCCCTCGCCGCGGAGGCGGGCTGGACGGCCGAGGCGGTCTGGACCGATCCCGAGGCCCTGTTCTCGGTGCACGCGCTGCGCCGGGCCGGCTAGCCCGGGAGCGCCCGCAGCACCGCGCGGGCCGCGCGCTGCCCGTCGAGGGTCGCGCCGCCGACCGTCATGGCGCTGCCGGGCGCCAGCGCCTCCCCGGCCAGGAAGATGCGCCCGCCGATCGGCGGCTGCAGCGCCACGCGCGCCTCGGCCGAGCCAGGATGGGCGATCGCGTAGCTGCCGCGGGCGAAGGGGTCCGTCCACCAGCCGGCGAGGCGCCCGCCCGTCACCGCCTCGCGGGCACGCCCGCCGAGGATCGCCGCGAGGCGGTCGCGGGCGGCCGCCACCGCCCCGTCCTCGCCGAGCGCGCAGAGGTCGCGCGCCCCGTCGCCGCCGATATGCGCGATGGCGAGCGGACGGCCGAACGGCGCCATCTCGACGTACAGCGTCCGATCGTGTCCGTCCGCCCGCGCCACCGAGACCGCATCGCCGAGCGCCGCGAGCGGGAGGCGGTCGGGGTCGAGGCGCAGGGCGATCTTGGTGTAGGCGCCCATGCCGAGGCCGTGCAGCGCCGCCGCGATCGGCTCCGGCAGGTCGGGCGCGAAGCGCAGAGCCCCGCCGGTCAGGACGCCGACCGGGACCGTGACGATCGCGGCCGCCCCCGCGAGGGTGCCGCGGTTCGTGGCGACGCGCACGCCCGTGCCCGACCAGTCGATCGCCTCGGCGACGGTGGAGAGGCTCACGGGCAGGTCCGCATGGGTCCGCGCCACGAGGGCCCCGTAGCCGTCGACCCAGAGGTCCTGGCCCGACCACAGGCGGTCGTAGTCGAGGACGGAGACCCGCTCGGGCTCCTCGCCGAGCGAGAGCCGGGTGAGGCTGGCGGCCGCGCGCTCGGCCTCGGGACCGCCGCCCCGGGCCGCCTCGGCGATCGAGGCATCGTGGTCCCCGGGCTTCAGCAGCGCGTCGAGCGTCGCGAAGCCGGCGCGGCGGGCGGTGCGCTCGGCCTCCGTCGCGGGCCGGCCGTCGATCAGAAGCGTGCGGGCCCAGCCCTGATCGGAGGCGATCCGCACGCCGGTCTCCCGCACGACCGGCTCCCAGGGGTTGCGCTCGGCCCAGTGGACGTACTGCGCGCCCGCATCGAAGCCGTGATCGGGCCCGAGGCTGAGGTCCGTGTAGGCGCGGCCGCCGATGCGGGCGCGCGCCTCGATCAGCGTGAAGGGCCGGCCGGCCTGCGCCAGCGCCCGCGCGGCCGCGAGCCCCGCCGCGCCCGCCCCGACGATCACCACCGGCCCGTCGCCGGCGGCGGCGCGCACGGACGGCAGCGACAAGCCTCCGAGGACGAGGCCCCCGAGGACGAGGCCGCGGCGTGTCGGGTCCGGTTCGGCTGCTCGCTTCACCATGAATGTGCCGGCGCCCGCAGGCGCGGTCCGGGAATCGCGGGGGCGATGCCTCGGGGCTCGCGCCTCAGGAGCTGCGCTTCTCCATCATCGCCTTGACCTGCATGAGCTGGTCCCAGACCTGCCCCGGCGAGGTGCCGAGGAGGTCGAGGCCGGCGGTGACGCTCCAGTAGATGCCGAGGATGATCGCCGGCACCAGGAACCAGGCCAGGATCTCCTCGCCCCGGCGGCGGCGCTTGCGCCGGCGGCGGCGCTCCTCGCGCCGGGTCAGCTTCTGGGGCGGCAGAGCCTTCGGCGACAGCGGTTGCGGCGCCAGGTCGTGCGAGGGCGCCGGGGAGACCGGGCTGAGGGGCCCCTCCTGCAGGTGGTTGTTCATCGTGCCCCTCTGGTTCGCTCGCGCGCCGCGCTCTTAACGCCTCCCGGGCAAATGCGAAACCGCCCGGAGCAGGACCGCGGAGGCGGGTGCTTCGGGCGGCGCGCGGGCTCGGCCGTCTCGGCGGGATCAGGCGCGGACCAGCGGCACCTTCGGCACGGTGCGGACGCCCCCGCCGCCGGACCCGCCGCCCTTGTCGGGCTTCTGGGTCTTCTTGCGGGTGGCCGCGCGCGGCTTGGTGGACCGCTTGTGCTTCTTGGCCGCGTTGCTCACGTCCTTCTCGGGCTTCGGGGTCACCGGGCCGTCCGGGAACTCGAAGGCGAGGCTGTCCTTGGCGCCGGCCTTGGCCTCCGCGTCCTCGGGCTTGCGGACCACCACGCGGACGGCCCCGCCGTCCTTGAGGCGGCCGAACAGCACCTCGTCGGCGAGCGGCGTCTTGATGGTGGACTGGATGAGCCGCGCCATGGGCCGGGCGCCCATCGCGTCGTCGTAGCCGTGCTCCACCAGCCAGTCGCGCGCCTCGTCGGAGAGCTCGATGGTGACGTTGCGGTCGGCGAGCTGTGCCTCGAGCTGGAGGACGAACTTGTCCACCACCTTCGCCACGACCTCCTTCGGCAGGTGGCCGAACGAGATGATCGCGTCGAGGCGGTTGCGGAATTCCGGCGCGAACAGCCGGTTGATCGCCTCCACGTCGTCGCCCGAGCGCTTGGTCTGCGTGAAGCCGTAGGCCGACTTCGCGAGGTCCGAGGCGCCCGCGTTCGAGGTCATGATGATGATCACGTTGCGGAAATCGACCTGTTTACCGTTGTGGTCGGTCAGCTTCCCGTGGTCCATCACCTGCAGCAGGATGTTGAACAGGTCCGGGTGCGCCTTCTCGATCTCGTCGAGGAGCAGCACGCAGTGCGGGTGCTGGTCGATCCCGTCGGTCAGCAGGCCGCCCTGGTCGAAGCCCACGTAGCCGGGGGGCGCGCCGATGAGGCGGCTCACGGTGTGGCGTTCCATGTACTCCGACATGTCGAAGCGCAGCATCTCGACGCCGAGCGAGGCGGCGAGCTGCTTGGCGGCCTCGGTCTTGCCGACGCCGGTCGGGCCCGCGAACAGGTAGGAGCCGATCGGCTTGTCGGGATCGCGCAGGCCGGCGCGGGCGAGCTTGATCGCCGAGGTCAGCGCCTCGATGGCGTTCGACTGGCCGTAGACGACCCGCTTCAGGTTCTCGGTCAGGTTCTGGAGGACGACGGCATCGTCCTTCGAGACGGTCTTCGGGGGGATGCGGGCCATCGTGGCGATGGTCGCCTCGATCTCCTTGACGCCGATGGTGCGCTTGCGGCGCGCCTCCGGCACCAGCATCTGCGAGGCGCCGGTCTCGTCGATCACGTCGATCGCCTTGTCGGGCAGCTTGCGGTCGTTGATGTAGCGCGCCGACAATTCCACCGCGGCCTTCACCGCCTCGGTCGTGTACTTGAGCTTGTGGAACTCCTCGAAGTAGGGCCGCAGGCCCTTCACGATCTCGATCGCGTCGGGGATCGAGGGCTCGTTGACGTCGATCTTCTGGAAGCGGCGCACCAGCGCCCGATCCTTCTCGAAGTACTGACGGTACTCCTTGTAGGTGGTCGAGCCGATGCAGCGCAGCGTGCCCGAGGCCAGCGCCGGCTTGAGGAGGTTCGAGGCGTCCATCGCGCCGCCCGAGGTGGCGCCCGCACCGATCACGGTGTGGATCTCGTCGATGAACATGATCGCGTTGGGGTGCGCCTCGATCTCCTTCATCACCTGCTTGAGGCGCTCCTCGAAGTCGCCGCGGTAGCGGGTGCCGGCGAGCAGCGTGCCCATGTCGAGGGAGAACACGGTGGCGTCGGCCAGGACCTCCGGCACCTCGTGCTGGATGATCTTGCGGGCGAGGCCCTCCGCGATGGCGGTCTTGCCCACGCCGGGGTCGCCGACGAGGAGCGGGTTGTTCTTCTGGCGCCGGCAGAGGACCTGGATCGTGCGCTGCACCTCCGACTCGCGGCCGATCAGCGGGTCGATCTTGCCGTCGCGGGCCTTCTTGTTGAGGTTGACGCAGTAGGCGTCGAGGGCGTCGCCCTTCTTCTTGGTGCGGGCCTCGCCCTCCTCGCCGCTCGGGCGCTCGGCGGAGCCCTCGTCGTCGGAGCCGCGCACGGGCTTGGCCTCCGAGGCGCCGGGCCGCTTGGCGATGCCGTGGCTGATGTAGTTGACCGCGTCGTAGCGGGTCATGTCCTGCTCCTGCAGGAAGTAGGCGGCGTGGCTCTCGCGCTCGGCGAAGATCGCCACGAGCACGTTGGCGCCGGTCACCTCCTCGCGCCCCGAGGACTGGACGTGGATCACCGCGCGCTGGATCACGCGCTGGAAGCCGGCCGTGGGCTTGGCGTCCTGCCGCCCGTCGCCGGTGAGGTTCGAGAGCTCGGTGTCGACGTACTCGACGAGGCTGCGCTTCAGCGCGTCGATCTCGACGTTGCAGGCCCGCATCACGGCGGCGGCGTCCTGGTCGTCGACGAGGGCGAGGAGCAGGTGCTCCAGGGTCGCGTATTCGTGGCGGCGCTCGCCCGCGAGGGCCAGGGCACGGTGCAGAGCTTGTTCTAGGCTGCGAGAGAAGCTGGGCAAAGCTGGCCTCTGTGTGGGGTGCCTACTTTTTTTCCATAACGCACTGGAGAGGATGTTGGTGTTTGCGCGCAAAGTCCATGACCTGCGTCACCTTGGTCTCGGCCACCTCGTACGTGAAGACGCCGCACTCCCCCACGCCGTTGTGGTGGACGTGCATCATGATCTGGTAGGCGTCCTCGTGGCTCTTGTTGAAGAACCGCTCCACGACATGGACCACGAATTCCATGGGCGTGTAGTCGTCGTTTAGGAGTAGCACGCGGTAGAGGCTCGGCCGCTTGGTGCGGGTGCGCGTACGCGTGATGATGGCCGTGTTCGAGCGATCGTCGCCGCCGCCGGGCGGGCGCGAGCCGGTCGCGACGGGGGCCGGCCGCCCCATTCCGGTCGGCCACGCTCCGCGCGCGGCCAAGCCGACCTGATTCCGGTCCTGGAACATCTGTATCGAACCGACCCCTGTGGCGGCGCATCGTCGACGGCGCCGAGCCTCCGAGGGGCGCCGGCGAGACGCGCTCGCTTCGACGGCAATCTATAGGTTGGGGCGTCGGTTCGCCAGTCGGCTGCGCGCACTTGTCCGCGCGCTGCATTGCGGGAGGCAGGGCCCGCCCGCTGCGGCCCCGGCACTGCCGGGGCCGGTGTCGGGTGCGCCTCAGGCGGTCTTCGGGAGCGCCATGCCACGGAACGGCGCGGCGGCGTCCTTCGCCATGGCGACGTAGAGGTCGCGGAAGGTCGTGGCCTGGGCCATCGTGCGCTCGTAGGCGCCCTTCAGGTACTCGGTCTGGATCTCGAAGGCCTGGCCGGGGTTCTTGGCCTTGGCGAGCTTTTCGGCCGCGGCGGCGGCCTGCTCGTAGGAGACCTTGGCGTAGTCCGCCCACTCGATCGCGATGGTCTGGGCGGACTTCGTGGTCGCGCCGACGCTCTTCATCACCGCGTCCATGCCGCCCTTCATGGCGGCTTCCGTCTTCTCGATGCCTGGGTTCATGTCTGCCTCCGGTGCCCGCTACGGGCAGTCCTCGCGTTGACGCCGGTTCGGAACGCACCCGCGGATCGGCCGGCATCCGCGATATGTGCGCTGCAACATACTTCGTCAAGTCAATGTTGCGGCGCGAAACGCGCCGCGAAATGG
This sequence comes from Methylobacterium sp. A54F, assembly GCF_053346035.1. Lineage (NCBI taxonomy): Bacteria > Pseudomonadati > Pseudomonadota > Alphaproteobacteria > Hyphomicrobiales > Methylobacteriaceae > Methylobacterium > Methylobacterium sp. A54F. The sequence continues at coordinate 57,059 of NZ_JBKFBF010000018.1, forward strand.
CCTCGATCCATTAACCGCGCCGTAACTGCGTCCGCCTAGCCTGTTTGACAGAGGTAGCGGGGCGACGGCGCAGGGCGCCGCCCCCGCTGGGATGGTGCGTTGCAACCGGCCCAGCCGGTGTGTTTCGAGGGCGGTCAGTCGAGATGCGTAGCGTTCCAGGCCGCCAGACGTCGTCCTCGTCGCGTGCCGTTCCGGCCCTTCCCGCGGCGCTCCTCGCCGCGGCCGTGCTGACCGCCCTCGCCTCCCCCGCGGAGGCGCGCCGGCGCCATCACCATGCGCGGGCGGGCGGCGGCTACAACCCGCCCTACGCGGCGATGGTCGTCGACGTGAAGACCGGCAAGACGCTGCATGCCGTCAACGAGGACGCGCTGCGCCACCCCGCCTCGATCACCAAGGTGATGACCCTCTACATGCTCTTCGAGCAGATGGAGCGCGGCCGCTTCGCCCTGGATTCCGAGCTCTCGATCTCGGCCCACGCGGCCGCGCAGGCCCCCTCGAAGCTCGGGCTCCGGCCCGGCCAGACCATCTCGGTCGAGGACGCCATCAAGGCGATCGTGACGAAGTCGGCCAACGACGTGGCCTGCGCCATCGGCGAGAACATCGCCGGCAGCGAGGAGCGCTTCGCCGAGCTGATGACCGCCAAGGCCCGGGCGCTCGGCATGGGCCGCACCCACTACGCCAACGCCTCGGGCCTGCCGGATGCCGAGCAGATCACCACGGCGCGCGACCTGACGGTGCTCGCCCGCGCCATCCAGGACCGCTTTCCGCGCTACTACCGCTACTTCCAGACCCGCTCCTTCGCGTTCCGGGGCCGGGTGATCGGCAACCACAACCGCCTGCTCGGCGCGGTGCAGGGGGTCGACGGCATCAAGACGGGCTACACCCGCGATTCGGGCTTCAACCTGATGACCGCGGCGAAGTCCGACGACCGCCAGATCGTCGCGATCGTGCTGGGCGGCAAGTCAGGCGCGAGCCGCGACCGCATCATGGCCGACCTCGTGCGCGCGAGCCTGCCCCGGGCCTATGCGGGCGCCCGGCAGGTCCCCGGCGTGAGCGAGGCTGCCGAGCGCGCCCGCCCGGCGGTGGTGGCCGAGGCCGCCTCGCGCGGCACCCGCACCCAGGTCGCCTCGGCGGACGACGACGAGGTCGAGACCACCGCCTCGACCGACCGCGCCCAGCCCCTCGACATCGGCCCGAACCGCTCCACCACGACGCCCGGCGGAACCTGGCGGACGGGCGCGCAGCCCCTGCCGCGGTCGGCCCAGGCCTATGCGGGCCAGGCGGGCCAGGCCCCGTTCCCGGGCGCCGGCAAGACCGACGCGCGGATCGCCGCGGCGGAGGCCTCGGCCCGCGCCGAGGCGCCGAAGGCGCTCGCCGGACCCAAGGTTGTGCCGTCGCCCTGGGTGATCCAGCTCGGCGCCATGGACGACGAGGGCAAGGCGAAGTCCATGCTGGCCGAGGCGCGGGCGCGCGTCGGCAGCCTCGGCAAGGCGGCGCCCTACACCGTGAAGGTCGAGCACGGCGGCGCCACCCTCTACCGCGCCCGCTTCTCGGGCTTCTCCGAGCAGGACGCCGCGCAGGATGCCTGCTCGGCCCTCAAGCGCAGCGGCTTCAACTGCTTCGCGACGCGGAGCTGAGGAGCTCCGGGCCGGCGCCTGCCGGCCGCGCTGAGGCCGGACGCCACGACACATCGGAGCGGGAGACGACACCCGGCACCAGTACGGCGCCCGTCCGCGGGCGGCCGATCGAACACCTGTGAAAACATCTGGCAACGCGCGTGGAGTATCAGCGATGTCGGTTCGTCAATCTGTCCCGGGCCGCGTTGAGGCGGGCCGCATCCGCGACGCTGCCCCCCTGGTCGGGGTGGGCCCGCTTCATCAACGCCCGGTGGGCGGCGCGGATCTCCTCTGGGGACGCCCCGCGCTGAAGCCCCAGGATCTGGTGGGCCTCCTCCTCCGTCATCGGCCCTGGACCCGCCGTGCGGCCCGCCCGCGGGTCCGGATCACCCTGAGCGTCTACACGCCAGCCGGGATGCCGGCGGTCCAGATACGCCTCTAGGAGGCGGGCGCCGTCCGGGTCGCGGGCCCGACAGTAGCCGAGGAGGTCGCGCCGGGCCGCGGGGCCGAGGCTGTCGAGGCTCCGGCCCGCCTCGGGGCCCGCCAGGATCCGGCCGGTGGCGATGCTGCCGTCCGGCGCGAGGCTCAGCTCGATCGTGGCGGAGCGGAAGCGCCGCGCCGGCCGCGCCCGGGGCAGGAGCCGCCCCAGGCGCCGGCCGAGGTCGCGGGCCCCTTCGAGCAGCCAGACCCCGCCGAGCCCGAGCACCAGGGCGAGGTCGAGGCGCCCGCGCAGCAAGAAGAGCCCGGCGAGGATGAGCGCCGTCCAGGCACCCACCCGCCGCAGCAGCGCGGCGGTGAGGCGCGGGCTGAGCCGTCCCGCATTGCGCGACAGCCACCAGAGGCCGAGGCAGGCCAGGATTCCGAGGATCAGCGCCATCCGGGTTCAGCGTCGCACGCCGAACTCGGCGGCGGCCCGGCCGCCGACGCGCACGCTCACCCCGTTGCCGAGATCGCGGAAGCCGTCGCGCCCACGGGGGACGGCCGCCTCCGCCCGGCCGCAGCCGGGCCGCGGCGGAAGCCGCACCCCCTCCGGCGCGTCCTCGGGACACAGGCGCGGACGGCCCAACTCTCCGGCGGCGGCCGGATGCACGAGGCAGGGCACGAGGACGAGGAGCGCCGTCAGCATCGCTCTCAAAGCCGGTTCTCCGCGACGTCCGCCGTGGTCACCCGCACCCGGCGGGCTCGTCCGTCACGCTCTACCGCGAGATCGATCGCCGTGCCGAGCCCCGCCGCCGCGATCGCCGCCGTCAGGTCGGAAAGGCGGTGAACCGGGCGGTCGCCGATGCCGACGATGACGTCGCCGATCTCCCCGGTCTGCGGATCGACGCCGCGCAGGCCGGCCGCCGCGGCGGGCGAGCCCCGCAGGACGCGCAGCACGACGACCCCGTCGATGCCGAGGCGGGCCGCCGTCGCCTCCTGGCCGGCGATGATGCCGATGCCGGGATTGCGCACGCGGCCGTTGCGGATGAGGTCCGGCACCACCCGGTTCACCACGTCGACCGGCACCGCGAAGCCGATGCCGGCGCTGGCGCCGGAGGGCGAGAAGATCGCGGTGTTGACGCCGATCAGCCGCCCCGCGGAGTCGAGGAGCGGGCCGCCCGAGTTGCCCGGGTTGATCGCCGCGTCGGTCTGGATCACGCCGGACAGTTCCCGCCCCTCCCCGGTCGGCAGGCGGCGCTGGAGCGCGCTGATCACGCCCGTCGTCAGGGTGTGGTCGAGGCCGAACGGGTTGCCGATGGCGTAGGCCGCCTGGCCGACCTTGAGGTCGCCCGAGGTCCCGACCGCGAGGGGCGGCGGCGTCGCGGTGGTGCGGCCGAGCTTGAGTACGGCGAGGTCGTAGGCCGGCGCCGTCCCGACGATGCTGGCGCCCACCACCTCGCCGGAGGAGAGGCGGACCGAGACGGAGCCGCCGGACTGCGTCGCGGCCTGCACGACGTGGTTGTTGGTGACGACGTGGCCGGCCGCGTCCCACACGAAGCCGGTGCCGGTCTGCGTGCCGCCCTGTCCCCCCTGCCCCTGGCCCTGCTCGTCCTCGTCGTCGAGGCTCATCAGGGCGCGGCCCTGCGCGGCGGCCTGGGCGAAGACGTGGACGACGGAGGGGCTCGCGCGCTCGAACAGCGCGACCGTGGTGGCCTCGGCCGGCGCGAGGTCGCCCCGCGCCGTGATCGCCCGCGGAGCCTGCGCGGAGTAGAGCAGGCCCGTGACGTAGGGCTGCGCCACGTAGAGCGCGAGCAGCACCAGCACCGCGGTGAGCACGATGCGCCCGTAGCGATCCGTCACGACCTCAACCTCCGATACCCGAAAGACACGAGGCCGCGCGCGGGCGCCCCCCGGCGGCCACCCTTAACTGGTCGTTCAGGATGCGGGCTTCAACGTTTCGGAAAGCGTGACCGGACGGGTGCGCAAGCGCACCGTGATCGGGCCACGACCAGGCTAACGAAATGGTCATCCCTCGGGGAGACAATCTTCGCAAGTGAACGGAGAACATCTCGGAGCGGCTGCGACGATCTTTATGGCAGAAACATGGAGATCGCTGCGTGTGATTTGCGTCAAGATCGTGACTCGACCTGAGATGACGGCTGAAACAATCGCAAAGCCGCCGCAGAGATGTTGCCATTCATCGTTAAACGATCGTTCCTCCGGTGGGTCGCCAGCGGCCTCCGGACGGGACCTGAACGGACGAACACGGTTCGGAAGGAACATTTCGAGATGGAAACCGAAGCCCTGGAACGACCTGCCGATCTGACCATCTGGCGCACCGTACCGGCGAGCTCCCCTCTGGCGCAGCCCGAGCGGTACGACACCCTGCGCGAGGCCATCGCGGCCGCGGCCGGCGCGCTGGCGGACCCGGCCAAGCAGCCCTGGATCATCACCGAGGAGGGCGAGATCCTCTCCCCCAACTGGATCCGCACCTACATCAACTGAGGATCGGGCCGGAGACGCCCGAGGCTGCGAGGCCCCCCTGAGGATTGCGGGGATCGGCGCGCGACGCGCGGAGCGGGCCCTCAGCCCGGGCGGTGCCCGCAGCCACCTTTCTGGGTCGATTTTGACGTATGTGAATGTAGACGGGGGCACCTACCCGCTACACGTGTAGCGGCTGGGTGAGTTAAACCCCCCTCTCATCTGGCTGGCACCGCCGTCCGAACTTTCCCCCCGATCGCTTTGCGTCGGCGGTGCCACCCCCCCTCATTCGGCCGCATCGCGCTCACGGTAGCCCTCGATGCCCCGCCGATCCGGGTTGATCGCCGCCAGCGCGCGCTTGGCCGCCTCCAGGGGGTGCTCCGACTCGATGCGCACGCCCGTCAGATCCGGGCTCTTGTAGACGGTCACGATGGTGTCCATCACCTCGGTGAGGGTGGTGCGCTTGTCCTCCGGTGCCGCAATCAGGAGCTGCAGACCCCAGGCCCGGTAGAGATCGACCAGCGCCTGGCTGTTGCGCACGTCGAGCTTCGAGAAGGCCTCGTCGAGGAGGCACAGGCCGAGACCCGGGTTCTCGTCGCCCGGCCGGTCCCCCGGATAATAGGCGCTGGCGAGCGAGGCCGCGATGGCCACGTAGAAGGGCGCCTGCGCCTCGCCGCCCGAGCCCCGCAGCGCCCGGCTCGACATCGTGGTGCGGCCGCCCGCCCGGTCGCGCATGCCGATCTCGTAGACGAAGTAGTTGCGGTAATCGGCGAGCCGCGCCGCGTCCTCCGAGCCGGCGATGAGCTGCGAGATTTCCTCCACGGCGGCCGCCATCGGTCCCTGGTCGCCGTCCTGTCCGCCGGCGGGCAGGACGGACTGCGCCGCATCGGGCGAGCGAGCGACCTCCGTCGCGAGCGCATGGACCGCGGCGTAGCGCCGGTCGACCGTCGCCTCGAAGGCGTAGGTCTGGCCCGTGAAGGTCTGGGTCGAGAGGCGCTCGTTCAGGGTGTCGAGCCGGGTGTGCACGCGCTCGAACTTGTCCGCGAGGCGGGTCAGCAGGTCCTCGGTCATGAGGCGCCGCATCTCGCCCTCGGCCCGCTCGGCCTGGGCGCGGTAGCGGCGAAGCTCGTGGCCCGCCACCTCGTCGTGCTCGCGGCGCGCCCAGGCGTAGCCGAAGGTCGCCGGGACGTCGCCCTTGCCCAAGGGATTGTCGATGCGCCACTGGGCGCAGTACTCGGCGAGGTCGCGCTCGGCCGCGCGCCCCTGGCTCCGGGCGCTCTCGGCCGCCTCCCGGGCGGCCCCGCGCTCCGCCGCCGCGAGGGCCGAGACCTCCCTGGCGTCGAGGCCGGCGAGTTCCGCCCGAACCGCGGCGGCCTCAGCGGGGTCGAACGCGGTCTCGCGCACCAGGCGGATCCGCATCGGGTCGCCGCTGCGAAGCCGGTGGAGGGCGCCGCGCCGCGCCGCGAGGGCGGCCCGCGCCGCCTCGCGCAGGGAGGCCGTCCGGGCCCGGAGCTGCGCGTCCTCGCTGAGCAGCGCGTCGAGCTTCGGCTCCAGCACCTCGGCGAGCTCGCGCAGGTAGGCGTTGCGCTCGGCGGTGAGTGCCTTGATCTCAGCCGCGAGGCCGTCCGCATCCTGCTTCTCGACGGCCTCGCGCTCCGTGTTGAGGGTGCGGCGGCGCCCCTCGATCCCGTCAGCCTCCTCGCGTAGGGCCTCGACCGCTTCGAGGCCCCGGTCGATGCGGGCGCGGATGCCGGCCGCGGCGCGGGCGGCCTCGCGCAGCACCTGCGCCTCCTGGCGCAGGCGGCGGGCCTCGACCGTGGCGGCCTCGTGCAGGCGGCGGCTCTCGGCGGTGGGGCCCCGCGCGCCGCGGGTCATCATCAGCTCGACGGCGCGGGTCACCGAGTAGGCCATGCCGGCGGTGGTGCGCCCGCTCGGCGCCACCGCCCGGCTCAGCCCGGCGAGCTCCGCGTCGCTGCGGGCGAGGTCGTAGCCCCCGAGCCGCACGGACAGGAACGCCTCCGCGTGGGGGTCGCGCGTCTCGATGACCGAGAGCGCCCCCTCGTCGAAGCGCCGCGCCCGGTGGCGGGCGGTGTCGGTGGTCTTCACGAGGATGCAGCGGTGGTACTGCTGGCGCCCCGCATGCAGCACGCCGAGCGCCTCGTCGAGCCGGTGGGGCTCGACCACCAGGGCCTCGCGGGCGCGGCCGAGGAGCGCCTCCAGGGCCGGGCCCCAGGTCGGGTCGACGATCTCGGCGAGTTCGCAGACGGGCACAGCCTCGATGCCGCGGCGGCCGAGCTCGGCCCGCAGCGCCACCGTATCGGAGGACAACCGGGCCGCCTGCCCGGCGCCGATCGGCGGGGCGGTGCGCTCGGCCTCCGCCTCCTGGGAGCGGGCCTGCAGCGCCACGTCCTCGGCGGCGCGGTCGAGGATCTCGTCGAAGGCGGGCAGCCGCGCGAGCCCGTCGAGGAGCGTGGCGAGCGGTCCGTCGCCGCGCAGCAGCTCGTCGAGAGGCGCCTCCTTGCGCAGCCCCGCCCGCGCGCAGGCTTCCGCGAGGCGCGCGGCCTGCGGGGCGCCGGCACGCAGCGCGCTGGCGACCGCCTGGAGCCGGCCCATCTGCTGGACGAGCCCGACGAGGTCGGCGACGCGGGCGACCAGCTCCCGCCGGTCCCGCTCCAGCATGGCGAGCCCCGCCTTCGAGGCCGCAAGCCGACCCTCGGCGGCGCTGCCGGCGAGGAGCGCCTTGCGGTCGGCGATCTCTCCGTCGATGTCGCGCACGAAGCCCTGGCTCGACCGCACGCTCTCGCGGGCGATGCGCAGCGCGTCCGCCCCCTCCCGGAGCCGCGCCCGCACGGCGGCGAGGTCCAGGGTGCGCCGGCGCAGCTCGGCGCTCGCGGCCCGCGCCTCGTGCATCGCGCCCGCGATCACCGCGTCGCCCCAGGCCTCGTAGCGGCCGACGAGGCGCCGCAGCCGGCCGAGCTTCGCCTCCAGCTCGTCGATGGTCTCGAGGAGGCGGCGCCAGTTCTCCACGGACTGGCGCACCCGCGCGACGTCGAGGGGCTCCGGCTCGAGGACGAAGCTGCGCACGAAGGCGCTCGAATCGAAGATCGGCTTGAACGCCACGGCGTTGGCGAAGGTGCGCAGGAAGTGGCGCGGGTCCGGCACCGGCGCGCCCTCGCGCAGGGTCGCCAGCACTTCCGCGGTGAAGCGCTCGCCCGAGGTGCGGAACTCCTCGAAGCGCTCGGCCCGCAGGCGCAGGTCGGCGGCGATCTCGCTCCAGGGCGCCGTGAAGCTGCCCTCCGGCGTGACGCGGGCGTAATCCTCGATCTCGAAGCGGTGTCCGGTGGCGATGAAGCGGGAGAGCACCTCCTCCTTCTGGTCCTCGGCCCGCGCGGCGAGCGCCAGCCCGAAGGACACGAGGCGGCCGGTGTGCTCGTTCTCGAAGGTGAGGCAGAGCACCGTCTCGCAGGCCTCGCGAGTGGGGCGGCCGCCCTCGGCCGGGTCGCTGATCCAGCCGAGGCAGTAGTCGCGCACGGTGCGGCTGCTGCGGCCCGAGGCGGAGGCGTTGAGGGCGAGCCGGCTCGCGTTGTTGCCGGCCAGCACCGTGCCGACCGCGTCGAAGATCGTGGACTTGCCGGCCCCCGTCGGCCCGACGAGCGCGGCCGCCCCCCGGATTCGGATCTGGTCGCGCCGGATGAGGTACCAGTTCGAGAGGGCTATGTCGGTGAGGAGGTACACTCCCGGCTCGTCCGAGGCTGCAGTTCGCGCTGGCGCCCTGTTGGACGCTCGGGCGGGCCCGCGCAAGGCCGGCGGGGCCGGTTAGCCGGCTCGGAGCCCGAACGAACGGGCCCTCACGGCGCGTCGCCCCCGGCCTCCGACCAGGCCCGGATCCGTTCCAGCCAGGAATCGGCCGCGATCACCGCGATGCCGGGCAGCACCGCGAGGGGCGTCAGGCGCTCGGTCCGGTCGCGCTCGCCGAGGCGCACGGCGCCGCGCCGCGCGAACAGGCGCAGGATCTCGAGGAGGCGGGCCTCCTCGGGCGGCTCGTTGCGGGTCGCCGTGCGGATCGACTCGGCCACGTCGTCGGTGGTGCACTCGACCACGCCGTCCGTGGTGACGCGGTGATCGCGCAGGCCCTCCTCGTAGGCGAGGCGCAGCGCGAGCAGCACCAGGGTCTCGTCCTTGCGCAGGCGCTCCGCCGCCATGTCGTGGCGCGCGCCATCGGGCGGCAGGCGCAGGCAAACCATCTGGTCCCGGTGCTGGACCTCGAAGTCGTAGCCGAGGCAGGCGAAGTAGTCCCGGAAGAAGGGCGCGTAGTGGCGCGCCAGCTCGTAGGAGCGGCCGATGCCGGGGGTCGCCGCGTAGACGACCTGGGTCTTCAGGACCACCTGGAGGGCGCGGGCCAGCTCCTCCGCATCGGGAGCCCGGGCGCCCGGCGGGGGCGGCTCGTCACCGTCGAGGATGGCGCGGAAGGCTTCGAGCATGGGCGGGGTCGGTCGTGCGGCGCTCGATACGGCCTCGGTGCCCTTGACTGCCGGGCAGCCGCACCGAGATCATGCAATCTCCCTACGATTCCGTGAGAGCCCGCTCAAGGGCAGGATCACCATGGCGGCCGTCACCTTCGATACGCTCAAGCTCGCGCGGACGCTGCGCGACAAGGCGAAGCTGTCGGCAGAGCAGGCGGAAGGATTGGCAGAGGGTCTGGCTGACGCCATGGCCGAAACCATTCGAGGCGATCTCGCGACCAAGGTGGACCTCGCCGAGACCAAGAGCGAGATCATCCGCTGGGTCACCGGGCTGATCGCCTTCCAGACGCTGGCCATCATCGGCACCGTGATCGCGCTCGCGCGCGTTTTCAGGCCCTGACCTCGCGTCGCGACACCACGAAGTCCGGGCATTCGAGCCAGCCGTTCGCGACCCGGCCCTCGCTGCGGGCGAGGACGTAGCGGTCGGCGAGTTGCCCGTCGAACAGCACGTCGATCTCGCGCAGGCGCTGGAACACCACGAAGGCGTCCACATCCGTCACCGCGATCTCGGAGCCGCGGATCGCGGCGCGGCCGGCGAGCTGGTGGTCGAGGTAGGCGGCGATCACCTCGGGCGTCACGGTGGTGCGGCGGCGGAACTCCGCCTTGGCGTTGGCGAAGGCCTCGATCGCCGGGTCGAGCAGCACCTCGGGCAGCGGGTCGATGTCGATGGGCGCCCGGCGGCTGCGGGGGGCGTAGAGGTGGGCCTCGCCGAGCGGTGCGCGCAGCAGCGAGACCTCGGCGGGGCAGTCAGGCGCCGCGGGCGCCGCTCCGACCGCCCGCAGGGCCGCGGCGGTCCGCTCGATGCCGAGGGAGTCCGGCCGGTCCATGTAGCGCACGGCCGCCGCGATCCGCCGCTCCATGCGGGCCACCACCTCGTCCACGGCCTCCAAGTGCCGGTCGAGACCGTCGAAGACGTTGAGGATCTCGGCGAGGTCGGTGCGCACCCGCCGCTCGCCGGCACCCACGTCCCCGGCGCGCCCCTCGCGCACCAGCGCGTCGGCGAGCGACCGCACGAGCAGCCCGTCCCGCAGCGCCCGACCCGCCTCGCGCACGATCGCCGAGCGGAACCGGAACGGGTTGAAGCGGGTGTGCAGCGTCCGGTAGTCGCTGATCAGGTGGCGCTCGACGAAGTCCTCGAAGTAGAGGCGGAAGGCGGCGCGCAGGTCCTCCTCGCGCAGGATCCGCTCCTCGATCTTGCGCATCGAGCCCGCGAGCGAGCGGACGTGGCCGAGGAAGGTGCGGGCGGATTTCGCGGCGTTGGCGAGCGCCTCCGAGCGCTCGGCGGGGTTCGCCACCGCGCTCTCCAGGCTGCCGAGCACGTCGAGCACGGCGCCGCCGTAGGAGCGGGTCTCGCCCCGGTCGAGGCGGGAGAGTTCCTCGAGGAGGAGGCGCGCCTCCGGGTCGAAGTCGACCACCGGCACGTAGCGCTCGCGCCGCTCCACCAGCCAGCCGGTGTCGAGGAAGCGGCGGTAGAGCGCCGAGCGGCGCTCCACGGGATCGACGGGCGTGGTCTCGTCGTCGGCGATGTCGGCCTGGGTCCAGCCCGCCGCGAAGTCGCCGATCGCCGCGATCAGCTCGCCCTTGCGGATCGGCTCCACCGAGGCGCCCATGACGCGCCGGTGGAGGTGCAGGAGGAGCGCCGCGTTGAACGCCCGGCTCGGCGCGGCGAGCGGGCGGAACAGGTCGTCGGAGAGGTGCGTGAACAGCATCCGACGACCGGTCGGCCTACTTCGCGCCGATCAGCTCGACGTCGAAGATGAGGGTCGCGTTCGGCGGGATGACGCCGCCGGCGCCGCGGGCGCCGTAGCCGAGATCCGGCGGGATCACGAGGGTGCGCTTGCCGCCGGGCTTCATGGTGGCGACGCCGAGGTCCCAGCCCTGGATGACCTGGCCGGCACCGATCGTGAAGGTGAAGGGCTGGCCCCGGTCGCGCGAGGAATCGAACTTCTTGCCCTTCTGGCCGCCCTGGTCGAGCCAGCCGGTGTAGTGGACGGTCACCTGCTGCCCGGCCTTCGGCTCGGGCCCGGTGCCGACCACCTCATCGTTGACCTTGAGGCCGGACGGGAGGGTGGTGAAATCGGCGTAGGCGGCAGCGGTCATGGCGATCAGCACGGCTCCGGCGAGGGGAAGGATCGGACGAGGCATCGGTTTCCTCCGGCAGGCCCGCCCGGGCGGGCCCTCGGGGGGCGTCCTTACGAGGTTGCGCCGCCGGACGCCAGCCGGGAGCCCTCCGGCGGCTTCGCGCGTTCAGCCTGCCATGAGAGCCACCGCCGAGGACTGGGACGCGCGGGTCACCCGCCTGTCGGAGAAGCTGCCGGAGCGCCTGCGCCGCGCGGTCGACTGGCTGCGCGAGCCCTCGCGCCTCTGGCTCCGCCTCGGCGCGGCGTTCCTCTTCATCCTCGGCGGCATCTTCTCGATCCTGCCGGTGCTCGGGCTCTGGATGCTGCCGCTGGGCCTCGCCCTGCTCGCGCAGGACGTGCCCGCCCTGAAGCCGCCCCTGGAGGAGTCCGCCCGCTGGATCGAGCGGACCTGGGCGCGGCTGCGGGAGCGGATGCGGGGTTAGGCCTCCGCCACCGCGTGGCCGGCCATCAGCTCCAGGGCCCGCACCATCGCGGAATGGTCCCAGCCGGCCCCGCCCTGCGCGGTGCAGGCGGTGAACAGTGCCTGGGCGCCCGCCGTGTTCGGCAGCGGCACGCCGAGGGCGCGGCCGCCCTCCAGGGCGAGGTTCAGGTCCTTCTGGTGCAGCGCGATCCGGAAGCCCGGCTCGAAGGTGCGCCGGATCATGCGCTCGCCGTGGACCTCCAGGACGCGCGAGGCCGCGAAGCCCCCCATCAGGGCCTGGCGCACCTTGGCGGGGTCGGCCCCCGCCTTCGCGGCGAAGACCAGGGCCTCGGCCACCGCCTCGATGGTGAGCGCCACGATGATCTGGTTTGCGACCTTCGTGGTCTGCCCGTCGCCGTTGCGGCCGACCAGCGTGACGTTCTTGCCCATGGCCTCGAAGAGCGGCCGCGCCTCCGCGAAGGCGCCGTCCGGCCCGCCCACCATGATGGTGAGGGAGGCCGCCTTGGCGCCGACCTCGCCGCCTGAGACCGGCGCGTCGAGGTAGTCGCAGCCGAGCGCGTTGATGCGCGCGGCGAAGTCCTTGGTGGCCAGCGGGGCGATCGAGCTCATGTCGATCACGACCTTGCCGGGAGACAGGCCCTCGGCGACGCCGCCGGGGCCGAACAGCACCGCCTCGACGTCCGGGGTGTCGGGCAGCATGGTGATGATCGTGTCGGCCTGCTCGGCGACCGCGCGGGCGCTGTCGCAGGGCGTGCCGCCGGCCCGGATCAGGTCCTCGGGCACGGCGCGCGCGCCGGACTTGAGGAACAGGCTGTGGCCGGCCCGGATCAGGTTCTCCGCCATCGGCCGGCCCATCACGCCGAGCCCGATGAATCCGATTCTGCTCATGGGATGCGTCCTCTCCGAAGGTTGGGGTCAGGCCGCGCGGCGGCGGCTCGGCAGCCAGTGCAGGCCGCTCGCGGTGGCGCCGCGGGGGCGGTACTCGCAGCCGATCCAGCCGCGGTAGCCGAGGGCGTCGAGGTGCTCGAACAGGTAAGGAAAGTTGATCTCGCCGGTGCCGGGCTCGTGGCGGCCGGGGTTGTCGGCGACCTGCACGTGGGCGATCAGCGAAAGGTTCTCCGCGATGGTCCGGGCGAGGTCCCCCTCCATCACCTGCGCGTGGTAGATGTCGTACTGCAGGAACAGGTTGTCGGATCCCACCGCGGCGATCAGGTCGAGGGCCTGGCGCGTCCGGCTGAGGTGGAAGCCCGGGATGTCGCGGGTGTTCACGGGCTCGACCAGCAGGCGGATGCTCGCGCGCTTCAGCGCGTCGGCCGCGTAGGCGAGGTTCGCGACCAGCGTGTCCCGCACCTGTCCGGCGGGCACGTCCTGCGGCGTCAGGCCGACCAGGCAGTTGACCTGCTGACAGCCGAGCGTGCGGGCGTACTCGATCGCCCGGCCGACGCCCTCGCGGAACTCCGAAACCCGGTCCGGCCGGCAGGCGATGCCGCGCTCGCCCGCATCCCAGTCGCCCGCGGGCAGGTTGTGGAGCACCTGGGTCAGGCCGTTCTCGGCGAGCTCCCCGGCGAGGTCGGCGGCCGGGAAGGCATAGGGGAAGAGGTACTCGACGCCCGTGAAGCCGGCGCGGCGCGCGGCCCCGAAGCGATCGAGGAAGGGCAGCTCGGTGAAGAGCATGGTGAGGTTGGCGGCAAAACGCGGCATGGGGGCACCTGGATGGGGGGTTGGTGGGTCGACCCGCGACATCTCCCCCTCCCCCCGTCATCCCGGGGCGCTCGCAGAGCGAGCCCGGGATCCAGACCCGCCGTCGACGCAGGTCCTGCCGCCTCGGCGGCTCTGGATTCCGGGCTCCGCTACGCGGCCCTGGAATGACGGGGGGAGGAGGAAGGCGGCGCGGGGCGCGTTCGATGTCGTGCCCGGCCCTCAGGCCGGGACGGGCTCGGGCGTCGGGGCCGCGGCGCGGGTCTCCAGGCTCTGGCTCTCGCGCAGCGACAGGTCGGGGTCGAGGCAGAGGATCTCCTCGAACTCGTTGATCCCGTCGACCTCGGTGCCCATGGCGATGTTGGTGACCCGCTCCAGGATGAACTCCAGGACGACGGGCACCTGATGCTCGTTCATCAGCGCCTCGGCCCGCGCGAAGGCGTCCTTGAACTCATTCGGGCTCTTGACCCGGATCGCCTTGCAGCCGAGCCCCTCGGCCACCGCGACGTGGTCGACGCCGTAGCCCGGCACCGCGTCGCCCTCCGGGCTGGCGTTGATGTTGTCGAAGGCGAGGCTGACCTCGAAGTCCATCGCGAAGCCGCGCTGCGACTGTCGGATCAGGCCGAGATACGAGTTGTTCACGACGACGTGCAGGTAGGGCAGCTTGTGCTGCGCCCCGACCGCCAGCTCCTCGATGAGGAACTGGAAGTCGTAGTCGCCCGAGAGCGCGACGATCCGCCGGTCGGGGTCCGCGGCGCGCACGCCGAGCGCCGCCGGCAGGGTCCAGCCGAGGGGGCCGGCCTGCCCGCAATTGATCCAGTTGCGCGGCTCGTAGACGTGCAGGAACTGGCCGCCCGCGATCTGCGACAGGCCGATCGTGGTGACGTAGCAGGTGTCGCGGCCGAAGGCCTCGTTCATCTCCTGGTAGACCCGCTGGGGCTTCAACGGGACCTGGTCGTAGTGCGAGCGGCGCAGCATGCTGGCCTTGCGGTGGCGGCAGTCGCCGGCCCAGGCCGCGCGGTCGCGCAGCGCGCCCCGCGCCCTGAGATCGCGGGCGACGTCGATGAACATCGCGAGCGCGGCCTTGGCGTCCGACACGATGCCGAGGTCCGGCCCGAAGACGCGCCCGATCTGGGTCGGTTCGATGTCGACGTGCACGAAGGTGCGGCCCTTCGTGTAGACCTCGACGGAGCCGGTGTGCCGGTTGGCCCAGCGGTTGCCGATGCCGAGGACGAAGTCCGAGGACAGGAAGGTGCGGTTGCCGTAGCGGTGGCTCGTCTGCAGGCCGACCATGCCGGCCATCAGCGGGTGGTCGTCGGGGATGGCGCCCCAGCCCATCAGGGTCGGGATCACAGGCACGCCCGTGAGTTCGGCGAACTCGACGAGGAGGTCGCAGGCATCCGCGTTGATGATGCCGCCGCCCGCGACGATGAGCGGCCGCTCGGCGGCCTGCAGCATCTGGATCGCCCGCTCCGCCTGCCGGCGGGTGCAGGCCGGCTTGTAGGGGGTCAGCGGCTCGTAGGAATCCGGGTCGAACTCGATCTCGGCGACCTGGACGTCGATCGGCAGGTCGATGAGGACGGGTCCGGGCCGGCCGGAGCGCATGACGTGGAAGGCGTGCTGGAAGACCTGGGGCACCAGGGCCGGCTCACGGACGCAGACCGACCACTTGGTGACGGGCTTGGCGATCGCCTCGATGTCGACCGCCTGGAAATCCTCCTTGTGCAGCCGCGCCCGCGGCGCCTGGCCGGTGATGCAGAGGATCGGGATCGAGTCGGCCGAGGCCGCGTAGAGCCCGGTGATCATGTCGGTGCCGGCCGGGCCCGAGGTGCCGATGCAGACGCCGATGTTGCCGGCCCGCGCGCGGGTGTAGCCCTCGGCCATGTGCGAGGCGCCCTCGACGTGGCGGGCGAGGATGTGGCGGATCGAACCCCGCGCCCGCAGCGCGGAATAGAGCGGGTTGATGGCGGCGCCCGGCACGCCGAAGGCGCAGGTGACGCCCTCCCGCTCCAGAACCCGGACCGCCGCATCGATCGCGCGCATCCTCGCCATGGCTCAAGTCCTCCCGTCGTTTCATTGACGGATCGACTTGTGCCCTAGACCGCCTCACCTTCGAAGACCGAGGCGGCGATATCATTTATTCCCGGATCAATGCTTTCCGCGGATCGCCACCAGTCTCCTCGCAGGCGGGGGCCGAGGAAGCGGATCAGGGCCGTGACCTTGGCCGAGACGAGCTTCGGCGAGGGAAAGACCGCGTAGAGTTCCTGGTCCGGCAGGGTGTGGTCGGTCATCAGCGCCTCCAGCTCGCCGCGCCGCAGGGCCCCCTCCGCGACGTAGCGGGGCAGGATCGCGATGCCGAGGCCGGAGCGGGCCGCCGAGAGCAGGGTCGGCAGGTTGTTCGAGCGCAGCGCGCCCCGCACGCTCGCCGCGTGCGTCCCGCCCGCCGAGGTCGGGCCGCCTTGCGCCCGCAGCTGCCAGACCGCGTCGCCCTGGACGCTGCTGTAGACGATGCAGTCGTGGCCGGTGAGGTCGTCCGGCACCCGCGGGCGACCGCGCTCCTCCAGATAGGCGGGCGCTCCCACCATCACCCAGGGGTTCGCGCCGAGGTAGCGCCCGCCGAGCGACGAATCGGCGAGCCGGCCCATGCGGAGCGCCACGTCGACCCCGCGGGCGATCAGGTCGACGTAGCCGTCCTCGCAGGCGAGATCGACCTTGAGGCGCGGGTTCGCGCGCATGAACGACACCAGCAGCGGGCCGATCACCGCCTCGCCGAAGGCCACCGAGGTCGAGATCCGCAGGGTGCCGTCGAGCTGGCCGTCGCGGCTGCGCACCAGCGCGTCCGCCTCCTCCACCTGCCGCAGGATCGCCCGCGC
This sequence comes from Methylobacterium sp. A54F, assembly GCF_053346035.1. Classification (NCBI taxonomy): domain Bacteria; kingdom Pseudomonadati; phylum Pseudomonadota; class Alphaproteobacteria; order Hyphomicrobiales; family Methylobacteriaceae; genus Methylobacterium; species Methylobacterium sp. A54F. Next base: position 73,232 of record NZ_JBKFBF010000018.1, read on the forward strand.
CCGCTCGTAGTAGAGCCGCCCCGCCTCGTTCAGGCTGACGCCGCGGGTGTTCCGGCTGAGGAGCCGCACGCCGACATGCGCCTCGAGCCAGGCGACGTTCTTGGTGACGGTCGACTGCGCGATCCCGAGGTCCTCCGCGGCCTGCGAGAAGCTCCTCAGCTCGGCGACCCGCACGAAGATGCGCAGACCGGTCAGGTGGTCCATGGGTCGGGCTCCGCGGTGATTCGAAGTGAGGCACACCGCGCGGCCCGACCGCAACTAGGGCCCCGCATGCGACCGTGCGAGGCCGCCGCGGATGCGGGCGATGTCGGCGGGCGCCAGCGTCGGGGGCTGGCCGCCCCAGGCCGCGCGCATCCAGTTCACGAGGTCGGCGAGCGCGGCATCGTCGAGGTCGGCGGCGAAGCCGGGCATCGCTTCCATGCGCTCGCCGCCGGGGAAGCGCTGCGCGGGCAGGCCGGCCAGCACCGCCCGCACGGCGCTCGCGGGGTTCGCGAGCCGCAGGCCCGCGTTGGTGCTGAGCGGCACCGAGACGTGGGGCAGGCCCTGGCCCTCGCCCCCGTGGCAGCCCGCACAGAGCCCGGCGTAGGTCGCGCGGGCCCGCTCCGCCACCGCCTGCGCGACGGGCTGCGGCGCGGGCGCGGGGGGCTCCCGCGGCGCGTCCGGCAGGGCGTCGAGGTCGAACAGGTAGGCGGAGAGCGCGGCGAGGTCGGCCTCCGGCATGTACTGCGTCGAGAAGTGGACGACCTCGAACATCTGGTTGGTCATGCCGCCCTGCGCGGAGAGGCCCCGCTTCAGGAAGCGGGCGAGGCCCTGGGGCGCGAAGCCCATCCGGGCGAGCCCCGCCGGGGTGATGTCCGGCGCCTCCACCCCCTCGATGGTGGCCCCCGTGAGGGCGGCATCCGCCCGCGTCGCCTGGATCAGGTTGCGGGGGGTGTGGCACTCGCCGCAATGGGCGAGCGCCTCGGTGACGTAGCGGCCGCGGTTCCACAAGGCGGAGCGGCGCGGGTCCGGCGCAGCGACGGTGGCCGGAAGGCTCAGGGTGTTCCAGGCCGCGAGGGTCCAGCGCTGGTCGAACGGGAAGGCCAGCGTGTTCGGCCGGTTCGCCACCGCCACGGGCGCGCGGGTCATCAGGTAGGCGTAGAGGGCGTCGGTGTCCTCCGGCGTCAGGCCCCGGTAGGACGTGTAGGGCATCGCCGGGTAGAGGTGGCGCCCGCCCGGCGCGAGCCCGTCGCGCATCGCCCGGTGGAACGCGGCGCGGCTCCACCCGCCGATGCCCTCGGGGCTCGGCGAGATGTTGGTGGCGTGGATGGTGCCGAAGGGCGTCTCGAGGGGCAGCCCGCCGGCCCAGGGCGCGCCGCCCCGCGCGGTGTGGCAGGCCGCGCAGTCGGCGGCCTCGGCGACCCGGGCGCCGCGGGGCGCGAGCGCGCGCATCGCCTCGGGCGACAGCGCCGCCTCGACGTCGCGGGCGACGACGCTCGTCTCGAAGGCGCCCGCGAAGACGAGGCCGGCGAGGATCAGCCCCGCGAGGCCGCCGCCGAGGACGAGGCCGGCGACGCGCCGGCGCGAGAGGGACGGGATCGGCATCGGGGTTCCTCAGCCGGTCACGAGACCGGGGGTGGCGAGGATGAGATCGCGCACGGCCTGATGGTAGCGGACGTAGCCGGTGCAGCGGCAGATGTGCGGATCGAGGGCCTCGGTGACGACGCGCTCCACCTCGCCCCGGGGCACGGGCCGGCGCTTCAGGCGCTCGACCAGCACGGTGGCCCCGGTGACGAAGCCCGGCGTGCAGTAGCCGCACTGGAAGGCGAAGTTCTCCACGAAGGCCCGCTGGACCGGCGAGAGCTCCACCGCCCCGTCCGCCCGGGTGGTGGCGTGGCCCTCCACGGTGCGGACGCTGCGGCCCGCGAACCAGTGGGCGCCGGTGATACAGGCGCGCACCTCCCGGGGGCCGCCCGGCTCCTCCACCATCACGGTGCAGGCGTGGCAGATGCCCTGGCCGCAGCCCATGCGGCTGCCGGTGAGGCCGAGCCACTCGTGCAGGAACTCCAGCATCGAGATGTCCCGCGGCACGGGCAAGGGCCCCACGGCCTGCCCGTTGACGGTGAGCGCGAGGGTCGGGTCGGCGGTGGTCATGCGAGGACCTCGCGGATGTTCTCGGGCCGGATCGGCAGGCTGCGGAAGCGGTGGCCGACCGCGTGCGCGACGGCGTTGGCGAGGGCCGGCACCACCGCGATCATGACGACCTCGGCGATGCCCTTCGGCGGGTCGGTCTCGGAGAGGGGGGCCAAGATCTCGACGGTCTGGTTCCAGACCGCGACGTCGCGCGCCCGGGGCAGCTCGTAGCGGTTCCAGTTCCAGGTCCCGTCGCCCGGCCCGTCTTCGTAGAGGGGTAGGAACTCCTTCAGCGCGTGGCCGATGCCCATGGCGAGGCCGCCCTGGACCTGGCCCGAGACCAGCTCCGGCACCACTTGGCGCCCGCATTCAAGGATCGAGTGGTGGGAGAGGATGCGGATCTCGCCGCTGCCGGTGTCGACCTCGACCTCGGCGAGCGTCGCCATCGGCGAGTAGTAGGTGGTGCCGACGTTGTTGCGCTGGGTCGGCGGGTAGAACACCGCCGCCCGCTCCACGAAGTGCCAGCCGGCGGTGGTCATCAGGCTCCGCCGCTCCGGCCCGGCCCCCTCGCCGTAGCGCAGCGCGAGGGCGTCGATCGGCAGCCGCACCCGGCCCGTCCCGGGCAGGTCGAACTCCGCCTCGGTCCACTGCCAGCGGTTGAAGGTATGCAGCGTCACGCCGGTGGGCAGGCCGAGCCGGTGCGCCTCCGCCGCCACCGCCGCGAGGCTCAGGCTCGGCAGGCCGCCGCCGGAGACCCGCCCGTCCGCGAGGCGCAGGTCCTCGCGGGCGAGGGTGTGGTAGGCCGCGAGCGGCCCGCCTCCGGGCCCCCGCGCCCAGAGGGAGCGGGCGGCCGGCCAGAGGGCGTGGTCGGCGAGGAAGCGGGCGGCGGTGCGCGTCGCGTGGCCGAGGTAGTAGGCCGAGTTGGTGGCCGACATCGGCGAGGTGATGCGGGGCACCCAGCGGGGATTCCTGGCCCGGCGATCCTCCTCGGCCTGCGGCGTCGTGTAGGGCTCGTCGGTGGTCTCCAGCGGCATCTGCGGCCAGCGCACCACGCCGAACGCGGTCTCGGCCGGCACCGCCCCCAGGATCTCGCCGACCATCACGGCCTGCGAGGTCGTCACCCCCGGCCCCATCTCGTGGGCGACGTGGGCGAGGGAGAGCTGCCCCCGCGCGTCGATCTCCAGGGAGACGAGCGCCGCCTCGGCGCCGGTGCCGTAATCCTTGTGCACCTGCGCGAAGCCGACGCCGTAGCGCCGGCCCGGATGGGCGGCCTCGTGCGCGGCCTTGCGGGCGTGCCGCTCCCGCCAGAGCGGGTGGACGGCCGCGCGCTCCAGGATCTCGTCGTTGCGCAGCGCACCCGCCGGCACCGCGCCCTGGCTGTTGCGCTGGCCGGTGCGGAAGACGTTGCGGCGGCGCAGCTCGATCGCGTCGAGGCCGAGCGCGTCCGCCGCCTCGTCCACCAGCATCTCGGTGGCCGACATGGTCTGCAGCGTGCCGTAGCCCCGGGTGGAGCCCGCATCCACCGCGCGGGAGGCCCGCGCGATCGCCTGGAAGTCGCTCTTCGGCAGGTAGTAGACCGACTGCGCGGCGGTGGCGCCCACGAAGGACACCGACATCGAGAAGTTCGGCCGCCCGCCGCCGTCGCAGGCGTAGACCCCGGTCATCGCCCGGAAACGGCCGCTGGCACGGTCGACGAGCAGGGTCACGTCCATGTCGAAGGCGTGGCGCTTCAGGCCGTTCTGGAACTGCTCGAACCGGTCGTTGGCGAGGCGCACCGGGCGCCCGCCGCCGTAGAGGCCGGCGAGCACGCACAGGAACGGGTGGAGATGGTGGTCCTTGGTGCCGTAGCCCACGGTGTAGCCCGCCTTGAGGTCCACCTCGGTGAGGCGGAAGCGGGACTTGGCCACGAGGGCCGCGGTGGCCTCGGCCACGTCGTGGGGCGCCTGCGTGGCCATCATCAGGTGCAGGCGGCCGCTCTCCGGATCGTACCAGACGTTGCCGTTGTCGGCCTCCATCGCGGAGGCGTCGACGGATTGGGAGGCGAAGCGGCGGGCCAGCACCAGGGCGTCGGGACCTGCCGCCGCGATCTCGGCGGCGATCGCCCCGGCCGCCGCCATGCCGCGGGCACCCGCGCCCTCGGTGCCGGGCTCGGGCCAGGCCGGGTCGTCGCCCCGGAAGCCCGCGAAGATCGGAGCGTCCCGGAACGGCGAGAAGCGGTCCTCGTCCTCGGGCCCCTCCCCTTCCACGCGCACCCAGCGCGTCGCGCCGTAATGGGGCGGCGGGTTGAGGGGGGTCTCGGGGCCGTAGACCACCACGTCGTCGGCGAAGCGCAGCCGCCGCCGGGCGGCCGCGTAGCGCGGGTAGTCGTGGTAGATCAGGATCGCGACGGCCTGGCCGAGGAGGCGGGGCGTGCGCCCCCGCGGCACCAGGAACCAGTCCCCGAAGAACTCGGGGTGCGGCGGCGCCGCGATCCCGTCCGCCTCGAGATCCTCGTGCCGCACGAGCCGGTCCGGCTGCAGGCCCTCGCCGAGGCGCGAGAGGTCGAGCCCCTCGACGGTGCGGTCGGCCCGCGTCGCGGCGATCAGCAGGGCGTGCGCCTGGGCGTCCGGCCAGCCGGGCAGGTCGCGGGCGCGGTAGTCCCGCGTGAAGGTCTTGGCACCCGTCACCTTGGCGAGCGCATCGAGGCGCTGGCGGGGCCGCCCGCCCGCGATCCAGTCCGGGCTCGGAAGGCCCGCGGCGAGGCGCGCCTCGGCGGTGCCGCGCAGCAGCGTGACCTTCACGGCGATGCCGGCGGCGGCGCTGCCGCGCAGGAAGCCGCGGCGGGACAGGGCCGGGTGGGTGGGATGGGGCATGGGGCGTCCGTCGTGATGGGTTCGGGACTGACGAGGCGCTCGGAGGGCCGCGACATCCCCCTCCCCGGCTGCGGGGGAGGGGGACGTGGTTGTCACGCCCGGCCGAGGGCGGCCTCGCGAGGCAGCGCGTGGGCCGTCTCGTGCCCGGTCTCGTGCGCCGTCTCGTGCGCGGTCTCATGCCCCTGGCCGAGGCGGTCCGAGTTCAGCAGCAGGTTCAGGACGATCGCACTGATCGAGCCGAGGGTGATGCCGCTGTGCAGGATCGGGCCGGTCCAGTCGGGCATGGTGGCGGCGAAGAACTTCGGGGCCGCCATCGGGATCAGGCTGAGGCCGATGCTGACCGCCACCACGATCTGGTTGCGCCGGTCGCCGAGGTCGGCGCCGCCGACGATCTTGAGGCCGGCGGACGCCACCATCCCGAAGATCACGATGCCGGCGCCGCCGAGCACGGCCGGCGGGATCGAGGCCACCACGTAGGCGAGCTTCGGCAGCAGGCTGACGGCCAGGATGATGAGGCCGGCGGTGGCCGTGACGTAGCGGCTGCGCACCCGCGTCATGTTCACGAGGCCGACGTTCTGGGAGAAGGAGGTGTGCGGGAAGGTGTTGAGGACGCCCGCGATGGTGGTCGAGAGCGCGTCGGCCATCAGGCCGCGGGTGAGCATCGGCCGATCCACCTTGCGGCCCACGATGTCGCCGACGGCGAGGAACATGCCGGTCGACTCGACGAGGGTCACCATCATCACGATGCACATCGCGACGACCGCGGTGAGGTGGAAGGTGGGCAGCCCGAAGCGGAAGGGCGTCACGACCTCGACGACAGGGCGCGCGGCGAGCCCTTCGAGGTGGAACAGCCCCAGCGGCCAGGCGGCGGCGAGGCCGACGCAGAGCCCGATCAGCACCGCGATGTTGGCCACGAAGCCGGTGGCGAAGCGGCTCACCACCAGGATCGCGGCGAGCACCAGGGCCGCGACGCCGAGGTGCACCGGCGCCCCGAAATCGGGCGCCCCGAAGCCGCCGCCCGCCCAGTTGATGCCCACCGGCAGCAGCGTGACGCCGATGATCAGGATCACCGTGCCGGTGACGAGGGGCGGGAAGAAGCCGACGAGCCGGTAGAAGAACGGCCGCATCATCAGCCCGAAGATCCCGGCCGCGATGGTCGCCCCGAAGATCCCGGGCAGGCCGATCGCCGGGTCCTGCGCCATGGCCACCATCGGGCCGACGGAGGCGAAGCTGACGCCCATGATCACGGGCAGGCGCACGCCGAAGGGCCCGAGCCCGAAGGACTGGATCAGGATCGCCAGGCCCGTCACGAGGAGGTCGCAGTTGATGAGGTAGGCCACCGTCTCGGTGGGCAGGCCCATCGCGGCGCCGATGATCAGCGGGGGCGCCACCGCGCCGGCGCTCATGACGAGGACGTGCTGCATGCCGTAGGCGAGGAGCCGCGGCAGCGGCAGCATCGCGTCGACGGAATCCGCCTCTGGTGTTTCGGCTCGGTCCATGGGACGTTCCTCGCGGGTGGCCGAGGTCTTCCGGCGTCTCGGCTATGATGATCGGGGCGGGGGCGTCTGACGCGCCGTGCCTCGCCGCGGGTCGGAGCGGCGCTGCGGCCTCTCCCTGCCGACGGTGGATTCGCCGGGACGGCCGCCAAGCGTGGCCGTTCATGCGAATTTCAACTGCCTGCCCTGCAAGTCTTGCAGATCGACCCGGCGGCACCACGCCGGAAATTCGCGAACAGCTTCGGAAAAGGCAGGGAGGTCAGGCGGCCGCGCGGTCGTATTCTGGCCGCATCGCAGTCCGCCAGGGCCCCGACGCATGACCTATCCCCGCGACATGATCGGCTACGGCCGTACGCCGCCCCACGCCGACTGGCCGGGCCGCGCCCGCGTCGCGGTGCAGTTCGTCCTGAACTACGAGGAGGGCGGCGAGAACTCGATCCTGCACGGGGACGCCGCCTCGGAGGCCTTCCTGTCCGAGATCGTCGGCGCGCAGGCGTGGCCGGGCCAGCGCCACATGAACATGGAATCGATCTACGAGTACGGGTCGCGGGCCGGGTTCTGGCGGCTCTGGCGGCTGTTCACCGGGCGCGCCCTGCCCGTCACCGTGTTCGGCGTCGCCACCGCGCTCCAGCGCAACCCCGAAGCGGTCGCGGCCATGCGCGAGGCGGATTGGGAGATCGCGAGCCACGGCCTCAGGTGGATCGACTACCGCGACTTCTCCCGCGCCGAGGAATCGGCCCACATGGACGAGGCGCTCGCGATCCACGAGGCGGTGACCGGTGCGCGGTCCCGGGGCTGGTACACCGGACGCTCCTCGATCCACACCCTGGACCTCGCCCTGGAGCGGGGCTTCTCCTACCTGTCCGACGCCTACGCGGACGACCTGCCCTACTGGATCAGCGGCCGCGGCGGCACCGGGCTCGTGGTGCCCTACACCCTCGACGCCAACGACATGCGCTTCGCGACCCCGCAGGGGTTCAACGCGGGCGAGCAGTTCTTCCAGTACCTGCGCGACACCTTCGACGTGCTCTACGCAGAGGGCGAGACCGCCCCGAAGATGATGTCGGTCGGCCTGCACTGCCGCCTCGTCGGCCGCCCCGGACGCGTCGCGGCGCTGGCCCGCTTCCTCGACCACGTCGCCGCCCACGACCGCGTCTGGGTGGCCCGCCGGGTCGACATCGCCGAGCACTGGGCCCGCCGCCACCCGCCGCGGTGAGGGCTGCCTTTTGGGGATCCTGCCCACCCGCGGCGGCGACCTGAGGCGGCCGCTGGAGGCGGGCCTCGGATGCCCTCCGGACGGCGCGGAGCTTCCTGGAGCCCTCCTTCGAGGCTTCGCTGCGCTGCGCTGCGCACCTCAGGATGAGGTCGCGGGTGGGAGCGAGGGGCGGAGTCTCCCAGCCATACACCTCATCCCGAGGTGCCCCCGCCAGGGGGCCTCGAAGGAGCTCTCCAGAGGCCGCAGCGATTTCTGGAGCCACCCTCCGGGGCGCCGCTCCGCCTCGCGCCTCAGGACGAGGTCGCAGGTGAACGGACCGATCTCGACACGAAGGAGCCCGCCGATGCCCACCCTCCTCCTGAAGAACGCCGACGTGCTCGTCACCATGGACGGGGCGCGCCGGGAGATCCGCGGCGGCGGCCTCTACGCGGAGGACAACCGCATCGTGGCGGTGGGCACGGCGGACGAGCTGCCGGACACGGCGGACACGGTGATCGACCTCGCCGGACACGTCGTCCTGCCGGGCCTCGTGAACACCCACCACCACATGTACCAGACCCTGACCCGGGCGGTGCCGGCGGCCCAGGACGCCGAGCTGTTCGGCTGGCTGAAGGCGCTCTACCCGATCTGGGCCGGGCTCACCCCCGAGATGGTGCAGGTCTCGACGCAGACCGCGATGGCGGAGCTGATCCTGTCCGGCTGCACCACGTCGAGCGACCACCTCTACATCTACCCGAACGGCTGCCGGCTCGACGATTCGATCGAGGCCGCGGAGGTAATCGGGATGCGCTTCCACGCCGCCCGCGGCTCGATGAGCGTCGGCGAGAGCCAGGGCGGCCTGCCGCCGGACGCGGTGGTGGAGGACGAGGGCGCGATCCTCACCGAGACCCGCCGCCTGATCGAGCGCTGGCACGACCCCGCGCGCTTCGCCATGCGCCGCATCGTGGTGGCGCCCTGCTCGCCCTTCTCGGTGAGCCGCGATCTCATGCGGGAATCGGCCGCCCTCGCGCGCGCCTACGGCGTCTCCCTCCACACCCATCTCGCCGAGAACGACAACGACATCAGCTACAGCCTCGAAAAGTTCGGGATGAGCCCCGCGCAGTACGCCGAGGACCTCGGCTGGGTCGGGCGGGACGTCTGGCACGCCCACTGCGTGAAGCTCGACGCGCCGGGCATCGCCCTGTTCGGGCGCACCGGCACCGGCGTCGCGCACTGCCCCTGCTCCAACATGCGGCTCGCCTCCGGCATCGCGCCGGTGGGGCGGATGCGCTGCGAGGGCGTGCCGGTGGGGCTCGGGGTCGACGGCTCCGCCTCGAACGACGGCTCGCACCTCCTCGGCGAGGCCCGCCAGGCGATGCTGCTCGCCCGCGTCGGCCACGGGCCCGCCGCCATGAGCGCCCGGGAGGCCCTGGAGATCGCCACCCTCGGGGGCGCCGCGGTGCTCAACCGCGACGACATCGGGGCGCTCGCGCCCGGGATGGCGGCCGACGTGGTGGCGTTCGACCTGCGCGGCCTCGAGACCGCGGGCGCCCTGCACGATCCCGTCGCGGCGCTGGTGTTCTGCGCGCCCCCGCGCGTGGCCTGGAGCATCATCGACGGCCGGGTCGTGGTGCGCGAAGGGCGGCTCGAGACCGTCGACACCCGGGCGCTCGTCGCCCGCCACAACGCGCTGGCGGCGGCCCTGGTGCGGGGCGAGACGGGGCGCTGAGGCGCCCCGCCGCCAAGCGAGGCCGCCTCGCGGGGCGGCGCCTCAGAACACGTGCAGGCTGACGCCGGCCAGGAAGGTCTTCTCCTCGGAGCCGGGCACGCGGCGGGCGTCGTTGCCGAACTTGTTGCGCCAGTACTGGAAGCCCACGAAGACGTCGACCTTGCCGGGCTGGTCGTAGACGAGCTTGCCGAGGTCGAGCACGAGGTTCGTGCGGGAGAGGAACTCCGTCACCGTCTCGGCCCCGAAGCCGTCCCGGCCCTTGGGCAGCACGATGTTGTTGAAGCCCGCGAGGCTGAGCGGCAGGCCCGTGAAGCCGAGCGGCAGCTTGTAGACGATCTCGAACTCCGGCGTGACGTTGAACTCCACCGCGCGGGCCGGCAGCGGCACGAGGCCGTTGCGGTTGAACTCCTTCGAGGCATGGACCGCGAGGTTGAGGAAGCCCGCCGGCAGGTCGAAGGCGACGTTGAGGCCCGCCACGACGAGGCGCTTCTCCGAGCCGAAAGCGGTGTTCTTGGAGTTCAGGTCGGTCCCGTAGGAGAGCGACACGTCCTTGATCAGCCCCGGCACCGCGAAGGCCGTCGTACCCGTCAGCGCGTTGCCGCTCAGCGTGCCGCGATAGAGGCCGTAGGCCTCCGTGGCGCCGACGCCGGTGGCGATGCCGCTGTTCGGGAAGGCGTACCCGGCCGGGTCCTGCGAGCCCGACTTCAGGATGTCGAGGGAGAAGAAGTTGGTGCCGTAGGCCCAGGCATCCGCGTGGCTGATGTTGAGGACGGTCTTGGGGATCCCGCGCCCGTCGAGGGGGTTGCCGCCGGTCGCCGGGATGCCGGGCTCCCGGGCGCTGAACTCGTGGTAGGTGCCGATTTGCGTGTCGGAGAACAGGAAGAACCCGGTCTCGGGCACGGGTCGCGCCTCGGGCGCCATCTTTTCCTGCAGATCGGCCGCTGCGGCGCTCCCGAGCCCCAGGGCGATCACGCCCGCCGCCACCCGCGTGGCGGTTCTCAACCGTGCGTCCATCGGTGCCCCCTCCGGACGGTGCAGGATATCTTTCCGGCCGGTCGGCCACCGCCCGAGGTCTCCGGCGGGGGAAGTATGTCGGCGGCAAACGGGCGGCGTCCTCGCGAAAATCTCCGGAAGCGTTTCGGATTACGCGGGATCGCGCGTCGACGACCTGTGGTGCGGACGCCCGGAGCGGGTCAGCCCGCGTCGTCGGCCCCCGGCCCAGCGCCCCAGGCGCCCAGCGTGTGGGTCGCCTCCCGGCGCAGGCGCTCGCCGGGGTGATCCGGAGCGTCGGGAGCGCCGGAGCCGCCGGCCGCGGCGAGCCCCGCGGCAGCGTCGGGATCGGCCTGGGCCCGGGCGAACAGCGCCCGGTCGAGGCAAGTGAAGCGGCCGCCGTCGACGCGGGCGTAGACCTGCCCGGTGGCATGGTCGGCGAAGCGCACGGTCGCGAGGCGGCGCACGCACTGGCGCAGGAAGTCGGTGTTGCGCTCCGGCGCCATGGCGCCCGCATCCGGGTAGACCGCCTCCGGGCTCGTCGCCGCGATGTTGATCTTCCGGTAGCGGTCGATGTCGAGGACGTACTTCAGGTCGAGGATCGTGAGCGCCCCGTTCGTGCCGAAGGCCACCGTGCGGGGCCGCGCGCCCTCCGGGACGCTGTTGTCCAGGAACTCGTAGTGGACGCGCTTGTCGGCCTTGAGCGCCCAAGTGAAGAACAGGCCCGGCATGCCCGAATAGGCCTCGACGTTGTGGGCGAGGAGATCGTCCACCGCCTTGTAGCGGCCGAACATCTCGCCGCGCTTCCAGGCCCGCACCACCGTCGCGTCCGGGGGCGTGATCATGAACAGCATGTAGACGAGGTGGCCGAAGCGGGTGAGGAGCTGACTGCCGTCCTGCGTGTCCGAGTTCGCCGCGAAGCTGTCGAACCGGAAGCGGTCGATCAGCAGGTGCGACATCCGCCCCTGGCGGGCCTTGTCGGCCATGTAGCGGTCGAGCTTGCGATCGACGATCTCGACCTCGTGGCCCGTGAGCGTGCCGGCGTAGCCCTGAGCGGGGCCGATCGAGTCGTAGTCGAGCAGGAACTTGCGCCAGATGTCGGGGGTGATCAGGGCGAAGTCCGTCCAGTCGATCCCGAGGCGGCCGGCGAGCGCGCGCTGCAGGGGCCGCATGGTGCTCTTGCCGGAGGCCGAGGCGCCCTTCACGTTCATCACCACCGGGTGTTCCTGCGGGCGGACCCGGTGGTGACCGGCGCGCGCCGCACCTTGCGCGAACCACGGCTCGATCATCCGGCCGATGCGCCGGCTGCCGAGGTCGTTCGCCACGAGGATGGCGGCGAGGCCGGTGATCAGGCGGGCATCGCCGATGAGCTTGCCGCGATGGCGCAGGATCGCCGCGACGATGCGCCGGAGCGCCGCGCAGGCCGCGGCTTCGAGCTCGTCGGCCTCCGCCCGCGCCGCCCAGTCGGCGAGCCGGCGCTCGGCGCGGGCCTCGGGAGCCTCGGGGGCCGGGGGCGGCGCGGGCGGAGGCGCGAGGCCGAGCCGGGCGCGCACCCCGCCCCGGCCGGACGGATGGAGCCGGCCCACATCTGATACGGGCGGGCCGCGGACCGGCGGGAGGTCCCGCCGCTCCACGGATCCCCCGCGCGAGCTGATCCCGGGGCGGCCGCGCTGCTGCCCTCGAAACAGAGCTCCCGCGAGCGCGGCGCCCTCCGAGGCCCCCCCGGCGGGCCCAC
>NZ_JBKFBF010000180.1:0-292 GCF_053346035.1 Methylobacterium sp. A54F
GTCGCCGACGCGCTCGGTGCGCGCCGTCCCGAGGACCGAGAGGCCGCGCTCGCGCGGATGGCGCGCCACGGCGCCGAGATCGTCACCACCGAGATGGCGGTGTTCGAGTGGCTCGGCACCGCCCGGCATCCCCGCTTCCGCGACGCGATCCGGCTCGTGAAGTAGCGGGTCCGGGAGGATCCGGCCGACCGACGCAGGGGATCACTCCAGCCGCACCACCACGCTGTCGCTCGCCCCCGACGCGTCGAGCACGGAGATGCGGGCGAAGCCCGCCCCGTCCGGGCGCCACTCC
>NZ_JBKFBF010000181.1:0-291 GCF_053346035.1 Methylobacterium sp. A54F
CACTTCCGGCGTCAGTGAAAGAGGACCATGAAGCGCCTGACGACTCTGGCCCTGATCGGCGGACTTCTCACGGTCGCAGGCCTGTTCCTGTCTTCCGGGCTCGAGGATGTGGCCGCTGCCGTCGTGTGCGCCGGCTGGGGTGCGCTGATCGTCGTCGTCGCGCGTGCCGCCGCGGTGGCCTGGGCGGGCCTCGGCTGGTCCGTGATCTTCCCCCGCACCGAGCGTCCGAGCCTCGCGGCCTGCGTGGATCTCCGCTTCGTGCGCGAGGGCATCAACACCCTCCTGCCGGTG
>NZ_JBKFBF010000182.1:0-291 GCF_053346035.1 Methylobacterium sp. A54F
AAGGCCCGGGCGGGGCGGGCGGCGGCCACCAGCACCACTAGGGTCTGTCCGCCGGGCGGCCGATACCGACGCAAGCTCACGGGGAGGCAGGCGTGCTGGCGGAGGGACCGGAACGGGGGCCGCGGGTCCTCAGTGTCCTCCAGGCGGGGCGCGCCCTCGCGGCCCTGGCGATCGCCGCCTATCACTCGGCGATCGCGACGCGCGACTTCGCCGGGACGATGCCGGAGGGTGCGTTCCGGCTCCTGGAGCGCGGCACCTTCGGGGTCGATTTCTTCTTCGTGCTGAGCGGCT
>NZ_JBKFBF010000183.1:0-291 GCF_053346035.1 Methylobacterium sp. A54F
CGAACAGGCGAGCGCCGAGCTCCACGTCGATGCGGCTCGTCGTGTGGGTGAGGATGTACTGCCTGAGGTACTGCAGCACGCAGTTGAACAGGCCGATCGCCACGGGGCCGATAATCACCATCGTGAGGGTGGCGTAGCCCTTGTGGGCCAGCACCTTGTCGATGACGATCTGGAAGAACATCGGCGTGACGAGGGCGCAGAGCTGCACGAACAGCGAGGCCAGGAGCACCGTGCCGAGGGGCATCCGGTAGCGCCAGATCGAGGGCACGAACCAGGTCAGCCCGAAATCGG
>NZ_JBKFBF010000184.1:0-291 GCF_053346035.1 Methylobacterium sp. A54F
TCGACCCGATCGTGCCGCGCTTCGCGCAGGTCCGCGCGGGGGCCGACGTGGCGGACGCGCGGGCGCAGACCGTGAACGCGGTGGCGACCGAGGCGCGCACGCGTCGCCTGATGGAGGGCGGCAACGTCACGCAGGCCCAGCTCGACGGCGCGGTGGCGAACCGCGACACCGCGCAGGCCCGCCTCGCCCAGGCCCAGGCGAGCCTCCAGAAGGCCCGCGACCAGATGGGCTACACCGAGCTGAAGGCCGACTTCGACGGCGCCGTCACCGAGCGCCGCGCGGGGGTGGGGC
>NZ_JBKFBF010000185.1:0-291 GCF_053346035.1 Methylobacterium sp. A54F
AATTTTTCAGTGATCTCGACCTCGCGCCCTTCCGCGGCGTCGGTCACTTCCCGCATCGCGAGGCACCGGAGGCCGCAGCCGAGGAGATCGCGGCGTTCTTCGGCCGCCTGATGCCCGAGCGTTGAGCGGCGGCGTCAGGCCGCCCTGCCCCGCCGTCCCTCGACCAGCCACATCGCCAGCACGGCGGCCGCGAGGGCCGCGAGCGCCCACAAGCCGAGGGCGGGCGGGTAGACCTCGACGCCGCGGATGTTGGCGCTGTCGCTCGGGCGGAAGCCGATCCAGTCGCCCCCG
>NZ_JBKFBF010000186.1:0-291 GCF_053346035.1 Methylobacterium sp. A54F
CGGCCGCCGTCGACGCCGGTGATCTGGCCCGTCAGGTAGGCGGCCTCCTCCGAGACCAGGAAGCTCGCGAGCGCGGCCACGTCCTCCGGCTCCCCGAGCCTCTGGAGGGCGTGCATGCCGGCGATGCCCTGCGCCAGGACGGTGTTGGCGGTGATGGCCCCGGCCAGCGGCGTGCGCGTGAGGGAGGGCGCCTCCACGTTGACCCGCACCTGCGGGGCGAGCTCGGCGGCGAGCGACAGGGCGAGGCCCTCGACCGCGCCCTTGGCCATGGCGACGGAGGCGTGGGACGGG
>NZ_JBKFBF010000187.1:0-290 GCF_053346035.1 Methylobacterium sp. A54F
GGGCTGGAGCATCGCGTCCCGCCCCGCCTCCGGGATGCCGGGCCCGGAATCCTGCACCGCGACGCTGACCCCGCGGCCCGTGACGTCGAGGGAGAGGCCCGCCGAGCCGCCGTACTTCACCGCGTTGTCGACGAGGTTGGTGATGGCCCGCTGCAGCTCGTCGGGGCGCCCGCGCACCAGGACGTGGCGGGTGCGCGCGACGGCCACGTCCGCGCCGATGTCCGCGAAGCCGTCGCAGACCGTCTGCACAACGGAGGCGATGTCCACGAGGACGTCCGCGCCGCTGCCCT
>NZ_JBKFBF010000188.1:0-290 GCF_053346035.1 Methylobacterium sp. A54F
CGAGGGGCCGACGCTTAGAGTCGGAAATCCTCGCCGAGATACAGGCGGCGCGCATCGGCGTTCGCCACGGTCTCCTCCGGCGTCCCCTCCGTGAGGGTGCGGCCCGAATGGGCGATGTAGGCGCGGTCGATCAGCCCCAGCGTCTCGCGGACGTTGTGGTCGGTGATGAGCACGCCGATGCCGCGCTGCTCCAGGTGCTTCACGAGGTCCTGGATGTCGCCGACCGCGATCGGGTCGATGCCCGCGAAGGGCTCGTCCAGCAGCATGAAGCTCGGCGAGGAGGCGAGCGC
>NZ_JBKFBF010000189.1:0-290 GCF_053346035.1 Methylobacterium sp. A54F
CCCGCGTGCTGCTCGTAACCGACCGCGGGGTGCGCGGGGCGGGGCTGACCCGCGCCGCCGAGGCCGGCTTCGCGGCGGCCGGCATCGGCGTGACGGTGTTCGAGGACGTGGTGGCCGACCCGCCCGCCGCGGTGGTGGAGCGCGCCGCGGCCCTCGCCCGGAGCGAGGGCGTGGAGGCGGTGGTGTCGGTGGGGGGCGGCTCCGCCCTCGACACGGCGAAGCTCGTGGCGCTGCTCGCCCGCTCGGACGAGCGCCTGGACGACCTCTACGGCGTCGGCCTCGTGCGGGGG
>NZ_JBKFBF010000019.1:0-78438 GCF_053346035.1 Methylobacterium sp. A54F
GCCCGGGCCCCGGGCCGCGGCGCCGGCGCCCGCACCGGCGCGGCCGGCCGCTCCGACCCGCAGCCCGCGGCCGTCGCGTCCCGCACCCGACGAGCCGCTGCCGCTCCAGCCGACCGCGCCGCCGGTGGACGACACCTACTGACGGCGACCGGGCGCGCGCCGTCGTGGCGGCTGTCCGGCTTTTCGGAAGGGACGCTCCGCGGGGGAAATCCCCGCGCGGACCCCGCCCGCGGGCCGCCGCCCATTCCCGCCCCGTCCGGGCCCCGCTAACGTGCCCCGCGCGGGCGGCCGCTCCCGGGCCCGGGGCCGGAGCCGCATGAGGACCCCCCGAGGGAAGCTGACCGAATGACCGTGCGGACCGTGCCGACCACCCCCTTCCCGGACCAGAAGCCGGGCACCTCGGGCCTGCGCAAGAAGGTCCCGGTCTTCCGCGAGCCCGGCTACGTCGAGAACTTCGTCCAGGCGATCTTCGACACGATCGAGGACCGGTCGGGCGCGACCCTGGTGCTCGGGGGCGACGGCCGCTACCTCAACCGCGAGGTGGTGCAGACGACGCTGAAGATCGCCGCCGCCAACGGGTTCGGGCGCGTCCTCGTCGGCCGGGGCGGGCTGCTCTCCACGCCCGCGGCCTCCTGCGTCATCCGCAAGCACGGGGCGATCGGCGGCATCATCCTCTCGGCGAGCCACAACCCCGGCGGCCCGGAGGGCGATTTCGGCATCAAGTTCAACACCGCAAACGGCGGCCCGGCCCCTGAGGGCGTCACCAACCGGATCCACGCCCGCACCCGGGACATCAACGCGTACCGCATCGTCGAGGCGCCCGACGTCGCCCTCGACGCGATCGGCACCAGCAGCCTCGGCCCCATGACGGTGGCGGTGATCGACCCGGTCGCCGACTACGCCGCCCTGATGCGCGAGCTCCTGGACTTTCCGGCGATCCGCGCCCTGTTCGCGGGCGGCTTCCGGATGCGCTTCGACGCGATGAGCGCGGTGACGGGCCCCTACGCCACGGCGATCCTGGAGGGTGAGCTCGGCGCGCCGGCCGGCACCGTGGTCAACGGCACGCCGGAGCCGGATTTCGGCGGCCACCACCCCGATCCGAACCCCGTGCACGCCGCCGCGCTGATGGACCTGATGCTCGGGCCCGACGCGCCCGATTTCGGGGCGGCCTCGGACGGGGACGGGGACCGCAACATGATCGTGGCGCCGGGCCTGTTCGTGACCCCGAGCGACAGCCTCGCGGTGCTCACGGACCACGCCCATCGGGCGCCGGGCTACGCGGGCGGCCTCGCGGGGGTCGCCCGCTCCATGCCGACGAGCCGCGCGGTGGACCGCGTGGCCGCGCGCCTCGGCATCCGCGCCTGCGAGACGCCGACGGGCTGGAAGTTCTTCGGCAACCTGCTCGATGCGGGGCTCATCACCCTGTGCGGCGAGGAGAGCGCCGGCACCGGCTCGAACCACGTCCGGGAGAAGGACGGCCTCTGGGCGGTGCTGCTCTGGCTCAACATCCTGGCGGCGACGGGCACCCGCGCCGACGCCCTGGTGCGGGCGCACTGGGGGACCTACGGCCGCGACTACTACACCCGGCACGATTACGAGGAGATCGACGCGGCCGCCGCCGCCCGCCTGATGGACGGCCTGCGCGCCCGCCTCGCGAGCCTGCCCGGGCAGCAGATCGAGGGGCTCACGGTCTCGGCCGCGGACGAGTTCCGCTACGTCGATCCCGTCGACGGCTCGGTGACCGAAGCCCAGGGCATCCGCGTCCTGTTCGCCGAGGACGCCCGCGTGGTCTACCGCCTCTCGGGGACCGGCACCGCGGGCGCCACGCTGCGGGTCTACATCGAGCGCTACGAGGCCGACCCGGCCCGCCACGAGGAGCCCGTGCAGGCGGTGCTGGCGCCGGTGATCGCCGCCGCCGGGGCGATCGCCGACATCGCCGGCCTGACCGGGCGCGCCGAGCCCAGCGTCGTCACCTGAACGCCGCCGCAGAACGACCGCGCGCGCCCGTCACGGACCCGCGTTGCGGCGGCTGCGGCGAGGTGCTTCAAGATCCCATCCGCCCTCATGGCGGATGGGAGAAGACGATGCGGAGAACATCGACGAAACGCCAGCTCCTCCTGGGGCTCGGCGCCGCCGGCGCCCTCGGGGCCCTGCCGGGCCTCGGCGGGCGGGCGGCCGCCGCGTCGGGTGCCGGCGCCGACCTGCAGACCGAGAGCTTCCGGGTGCCGACGGGCGAGGCCGGCATCGAGCTCTACGTTCGCAACAAGCACCGGGCCGGAAGCGCCAGCTTCCCGGCGGAGAAGATCCTGCTCTACGTGCACGGGGCGACCTACCCGGCCTCGACCTCGTTCGACCTGCCGCTCGGCGGGCTCTCGATGATGGATTACCTCGCCGCCCAGGGCTACGACGTCTACCTCGTCGACCTGCCGGGCTACGGCCTGTCCAGCCGGCCGCAGCAGATGAGCGCGCCAGCCCAGGACAACGCGCCCTTCATGCGCACGCCGGACGCGGCCCGCGCGGTCGGCACGGCGGTCGACACCATCCTGAAGCGGCGGGGCGTCGACAAGATCAACCTGATGGGCTGGTCCTGGGGCACCTCGACCATGGGGCTCTACACCTCGCAGAACAACGAGCGGGTGAACCGGCTGGTGCTCTACGCGCCGCAATGGCTCGCCAAGGCGCCGCCGAACCTCGGCAACACCGGGCCGCTCGGCGCCTACCGGAGCGTCTCGCGGGACAGCGCGCGCGACCGCTGGCTGAAGGGCGTGCCGGAGGACAAGCGCGCCGGCCTGATCCCCGCCGGCTGGTTCGAGCAATGGGCCGATGCGACCTGGGCGACGGATGCGGTCGGCGCCGCGCAGTCGCCGCCGGTCCTGCGGGCCCCGAACGGCATCATCGCTGACTCGGTGGCCTACTGGCAGGCCGGCAAGCCCCTGTACGATCCGGGCCTGATCCGGGTCCCGACCCTGGTGATCCACGCCGAATGGGACGCCGACCTGCCGAGCTACCAGGCGCAGGAGTACTTCACGCAGCTCACCGCCACGCCCTACAAGCGCTTCATCGAGCTCGGCGAGGGCACCCACACGGTGATGATGGAGAAGAACCGCATGCAGTTCTTCCGCGAGGTCTCGGCCTTCCTCAACGAGGCCGACCCGCTCGCGCTGAACTGACCGCGGGCGCTTCCCCCTCGGCGCTCCGTGGCCGTCACGGGGCGCCGGTTCCTCGGCCCGCGCCCGCGCGGGCGGCCCATGCCCGAAGGAGGGCCGATGCGGCGCCTCGCCCTCCCGACCCTCGTGTGCCTCGGCCTCCTGTCCGTTTCAGGCTGCCACACCTGGACCGAGCCCGGCCTCGGCGGGCGGCCGCTCGACGAGGCGGCGCTCGCCGCGCGGGACGAGGCCGCCTGCCGCGCCGAAGGCCTGCGCCCGGGCAGCGCGGCGTTCGCCCGCTGCCGGGCCGCGCAGGTCGCGGAGCGCGAGGCTTATCGCGCCTCGATGCGCCGGGCGGTCACCCGGTTCGGAATCTGAGCCGGGGCCGGTCCCTCAGCGCCGCCCGACCGTCACCTGCGTGCGCGGGGCGGCCTGGGCCTTGAGGAAGGCCGCCATCTCGGCGAGTTCCGGCGCCTTCGCCCGGAAGGTCACCGAGAGGGCGAGGAGCGTGTCGGCGTGGTCGAGCCCGGGATAGATCCGCTCCTGCACGGGGACGTGGGCGGCGCGGAGTTTGGCCGCGAGGCTCTGGGTGTTGCGCGGGCGCACGACGGTGTCGGCGTCCCCGCTCGCCAGGAAGGCGGGCGGCGAGTGGGCCCCGGCGAAGTGGACGGGCTGGGTGAGCGCGGGCTCCGGCGCCTGTCCGAAGACGCGGATCGAGGTGTCCTGGTCGAAGGGCAGGAAGTCGTAGGGCCCCGACAGGCCGGCCACCGCGCGCACCACCCGCGGGTCGACGCCGGCCGCCCGCAGGTAGCGCGGGTCGAGGCCGAGCATCACGGCGTTGTAGGCGCCCGCCGAATGGCCGGCGAGCACGATGCGGCGCGGGTCGCCCCCGTAGGCCGCGATGTTGTCGCGCACCCAGGCGATGGCGGCGGCGCCGTCCTCCAGGAAGGCCGGGAAGCGCACCTCGGGGTAGAGGCGGTAGTCCGGCAGGACGGTGACGAAGCCCTGGGCGGCGAGCGCCTGGCCCACGAAGGCGTAGTCGCCCTTGTCGCCGCCCTGCCAGGAGCCGCCGTAGAAGAACACCAGGACCGGCGCGTTCTCGCTGCCGGCACTGGGCACGTAGACGTCGAGGCGCTGGCGCTTGTGCGAGCCGAAGGGCTCGTTCTTCAGCGCCTGGCGGCCCCCGGGGTCGCGCGGCCCGAGGGCGTCGAACAGGGCGAGCGGCGAGCAGGAGGCGACGCCGAGGGCGGCGAGCCCGAGGCAGAGGAGACTGGCAATCGACGTGAGGAGACGTGTCATTCGGCTCTCTGCTGGCCCTGTCCCCGCCTGATCGCACGAGGGTCGGGGCGGATTCATGGCCGGGCGTGGCCGTTTTGCGGGCCCGTCAGGTCCGGAGCACGATGCAGGCGCCGCCGACGCCGCGGATCCGCCCGCACAGCGCGTCGGCGGCCTGCCGGCTCTCGGCCGGGATGCGGATGCGGTAGAAGGCCCGGGTGCCGCGGTTGCGCAGGCGCGTGCCGATGATCATCGGCCGCACCTCGCCGATCACGCCGGCGTAGCGCGCCCGCGACCGCGAGAAGCTCTGCAGCGCGAGCGCCTTCGAGAAGTTGCCGGCGAGCTGGATGCCCCAGGGCGCCGCCGGCCCCTCGTTCGGCCCGAGGGCGAAGCGGTCCCCGCGGGAGGGGATGCGCAGGGCCGCGGTGACCTGCAGGCAGCCCTGCTCGGGCGGCTCCTTCCGCTCCGCCTCCGCCTTCGGCGTCTCCTTGGCGGGCTCCTTGGGTGCGTCCTGGCTGCCGCCCTGCGGCGGGCCCATCTCGACGCTCGACGCACCGCCGCGCCAGTCCTCGGCGGGCGCGCCCGTGATGGCGATGACGTAGGCGCGGGTCTCGGCCGGCAGGCCGCCGCTGCCCGCGAGCCAGTTCGAGACCCGGGTCGCGCCGCCGTTGTAGGCCGCCGCCGCGAGGCCGAGGTTGCCGAACTGGCGCTTCAGGTCGGCGAGGAGGTGGGCCGCGTGCGGGATCGCCTGCTCGGGGTCGAACGGGTCGAGCAGGCCGCGCTCGCGGGCCGTGCCGGGCATGAACTGCGCGACCCCTTGCGCGCCCGCGGGGCTCACCACGCCGACCCGAAAGCTGCTCTCGCGCCAGATCAGCCGCGTCAGGAACGGGATCGGCAGGCCGCGCGCCCGCGCCGACCCCTCGATCAGGCGGCACAGCGCCTGCTCGACGGTCTCGGTGGCCCCCTCCGAGGGGACGGCGAGGGCCGGGCCGGGCGCCAGCAGGAGCGGGGCGAGGGCGAGGGAGGGGAGAAGCCGGGACACCGCTCCGGTTCTAGGGCGAAAGCGGGCTCGGCCCAACTGCGGGAATGGCGGGTCGGGATGGTTTCGCGACCGTCCGCCTCCGCGTGGCGAGGCATCGAAGCGCACGGTACGGTTCCGCCGGCCTTCACGGAAGCGAGCCGGCCCGTCTCCGACCCGAGCGAGGCGCCCCGGACACGGCGCGTCGCTGGCGAACTGATTTCGTCGACGAAGCCCAGGATGATCGCGGCGGCCTTGGGATTGAAGCAAAGCTTGAGCATTCGTCGGTGCGAAAGTTCCGCGATGCGGTTAAGTATTCTGCCCATACGACCGTGTGCGACATTCGACAGTATACGCCAAATTTCAGCCTTGTTTGCGATGCGATCCAGTTTAGTCTCATGGAGCAGACGGATCATTTTAACGATACGTTAATGAAACGCTGGCGCTCCTGCCGGCCGCTCCGTAATCCATGCAGCATCTGCCGCGCCACAGCCGCGCGGACTTAAGTCGGGCTCGCAGAAGCCCAGCCACCGGAACGATGCAGGGAGGGCGCGATGGCGACCGTCAACGTGAGATGGCTCGGCGGGGCAGGCGACTGGGACAGCACCAACTGGTCCACCGGCAGTAAGCCTGGGGCCGGCAATACGGCCGTCATCGGCGCGGGCAGCACCGTCACGGCGTCGATGTATGACGAGACGTCCGGACTGCTGCTCGACGCTGCGAGCGCTACGCTGAACGTCACCGGCATTCTGATGATCGGGACGACGCGGCTGGCCGGGGATTTCTACTCGATCAATTCCGGCTCCGGAAGCTTGACCATCAATGCCGGCGGCCTGTTCGCGGGTCAGTTCATCGATTCCGCGGCAGGGACCGTCTACCTCAACAATTATGGTACGTATCAGTGGAACGGTTCAGGTTCGTCGCAAGTCATAGATTTTAGTCGCGGCGGCGGGGCGCTTCAGTTTTCCACCCAATTCGACGGAACCGTCAGGTCTTTCGGCGCAGACGACTTCATAAGCTACAGTGGAACCGACGTCGTATCGTCGACCATCTCGGCGAACAAGGTCACCTTCAATCTGCAGGGCGGCGGGACGAGGACGGTCAACTTCACCGGCAACTACAACGCCAGCAATCTCGTCGTTTCCGAGAACATCATCACCTACCGCGATGCGCCTCCGCAGCCGGTCAGCTACGCGCCGGTGGTCACGACGTCGACCGGCACTGCCGCGGCCACCGAGCAAACGCCGACGCCCATCGATCCATCCCTGACGCTCGCCGACGCGGATAGCAGCACGCTTGCGTCCGCGGCCGTGTCGATCACCACAGGCTACGTGGCCGGCCAGGATCGGCTCGCCTTCTCGGCGAACTCGGCCCTCTACGGAAACATCCAGGGCAACGCCTCGGGTGCGACCCTGACCCTCACGTCGGCGGACAACTCGGCCACCCTCGCCCAGTTCCAGGCTGCCCTGCGCTCCGTGACCTTCACGGCCGATTCCGACGCCCCGAGCACGGCGACGCGCACGATCCAGTTCACGGCCAGCGACGGGATCAACAGCAGTGCCGTCGCGACGCGGAACGTGACCGTCGCCGCCGTCAACGACGCGCCGTCGATTGCCGGCGTGGGCGATGCCACGCTCGATGATGATGCTGTCGGCAGCCGCTTCGCCGACCTCCAGATCATCGATCCGGACGTGGGGCAGACCCTGAGTGCGAGGGTCGGCTTCGATCCTGCGGTCGGCAGCCTGTCCAATTCGAGCGGCACCGGAACCCTCACCGCGAACGCCTACACGGTCTCCGGCTCGCGGGCGGCAGTCGAGGCTGCCCTTCGCAACGTCGTCTACACGCCGATCGCCAATCGTGCTCCGCCCGGTCAGGCGACGCAGACGGCGCTCACGCTGTCCCTGACCGACGGAGTCGTGGCGCAGCCGACGACCGCCTCCGTGACGCTGACCATCAATTCCATCAACGACGCGCCGACCGCTGTCGCCGACACCGCGGCCGCCACAGAGGCTGGCGGGATCGGCAATGCGACGCCGGGATCGGATGCCGCCGGCAACGTGCTCGCCAACGATACGGATGCCGATACGGGCGACACCAAGACCGTCACCGCCGTCGGCTTCAACGGCACGCCCGGATCCCTCGGCAGCATGGTCGCCGGCGCGTACGGATCGCTCACGCTGAACGGCAATGGCAGCTACAGCTATCAGGTGGACAACAGCAGCGCCGCCGTTCAGGCCCTTGCCTCCGCCGGTAACACCCTGACCGACACGTTCAGCTACACCATGGCCGACGGGGCGGGTGCCACCTCCAGCACGACCCTCGCCGTCACGATCGCCGGTGCGAACGACGCCGCGACGTTCACGACGACGGGCGCGACTGCGGTGACCGAAGATACGGGCGTGCTGCCGGACGGGCGCCTTGCCGCCACCGGCACCATTTCGGTCGACGACGTCGATGCCGGCGAATCGACCTTCCGTTCGACCGTCACGCCGGTCGGAAACACGCTGGGCACCCTCGCCCTGTCCGGCAATGGAGCCTCGCTCGATTACACGTATTCCGTCGCCAACAGCGCGGTTCAATACCTCAACACCGGTGAGTCGCGGACGGAAAGCTTCCTGGTGTTCTCGAGCGACGGCACGGAGACGACGTTGTCGTTCGTCGTCAACGGCCAGAGCGAGCCGCCCTCCGACGATGGCGGCGGTGCCGGGCCGGGCAATCCGGCGGGCGGCAGCGGCGGGCAGGGCTCGGAAGGAAACGACGACCTCATCGGCACGCCCGGAGACGACACGATCAGCCTGCTCGGTGGCGACGATCGCTACCTGGCGCTGGAGGGCAACGACGTCGTGTTCGGCAACATGGGCAACGACGCGGTGTTCGGTAATCAGGGCAACGACAGCCTGTGGGGCGGGATGGGTCAGGACAGCCTGTTCGGCGGCCAGGGTGACGACTGGCTCTCGGGTGATCGCGGCGACGACCTCCTGTTCGGCAATCTAGGCGCCGATCTCCTGCTCGGCGGCATGGGCACGGACACGCTCTACGGCGGACAGGGCAACGACACGCTCTACGGCGGCCAGGGCAACGACGTCCTCTACGGGGATCTCGGGGACGATGTGCTCTCGGGCGACCTCGGCGCGGACCGCTACGTGTTCGGTGCCAATTCCGGCCGCGACCTGATCCTCGGCTTCAGCCAGGCGGATGGTGACCGCATCGACCTGCAGGGCCAGACCTATCGCGTCGACACGGACACGGACGGCTCGGCCCGGCTGACGCTTTCCGGCGGCGGCACGGTCGACCTCCGCGGCGTACAGGCGAGCGCGGTCAACGCCGGCTTCTTCGCCTGAGCCAGTGCGGGTTGAGACCAGGGAGCCCCGTCGCCGAGAGGCTGCGGGGCTTCCTGCCGTGTGGACCCCCGGCCGACCATCGCAGGCCGGCCCATGAGGCGCCCGACGGCCCGGGAGATCCGCATCTGCAACGCCCAACCGAGATGCTACGTGTCTTCGGTTGTCGGCTGGCGCTGGTCTGGAAGGCTATGACCGACAGAGTCCAGCCCTGATATCTGCCAGACGGCTGGCGAAGGCCGCTCTCGGAACGCGCTTCCGGCTGGCTCCACAACCTGCACGGGTCGAAGGATCTCCCGCGTCGGGCCCAGGTGAGCGGGTTCCGATTTCGGGGCGAAGGCTCGATCGGACTGACCGCGGCGACAACCGGTTGGGGTGGAAGGCGGCCCCTTGCCTGCTCGGTCCTCACATGGTCCCTGTTCGCCGACGAGGGGCATTCTCGCATCCGCCATCAGCGATCTCGTGGATTGCACGAGAAGGGAGCGGTGCCCCTTGCTCCCGATGACGGAGACGGCATGTCGGATCTTGCGCAGAACAAGGCGAACGTGATCGCGTTCTACGAGCTGATGTTCAACGAGTGCCGCCCGCGCGAGGCCATCGCGCGCTACGCCGGCGCAGACTACATCCAGCACAACCCCCACGTCGCCACCGGCAAGGACGGGTTCATCGCCTATTTCGAACGCATGGCCCGCGCGTGGCCGGGCAAGCGGGTCGAGGTGAAGCGGGCCATCGCGGAGGGCGACATGGTCGTGCTGCACTGCCTCCAGTCCTGGCCGGGCGACCACGACTACGCGGCCATCGACATCTTCCGGCTCGACGAGAGGGGCCTGATCGTGGAGCACTGGGACGTGCTTCAGGTCCTGCCCGAGACATCGGCGAACCCGAACGGGATGTTTTGAAGGTTCGGCGCCTGCTTCTCTTTCGTGCGTCGCATCGTGGGACGCGGACGCTCACGGGTTCATCCGCACGTCCGCGAAGGTCTCGCGGAGGCGATCTGCCACGATGCTCGGATCGCTCGCGCGCCGAGTATCGGCAGAACGACGCTTGGATCGACCACGTCAGCCGCCCGCGCACGAAGGTCGTGGATCGGTCGGATTGGCACCGTGTGGTCCCCGCGTGCGGACGATCCTCGCACGGCGCTGACGGGCTGCAAGGGGTCGGTCGGGTGGGTGCGGGCGCCGCCGGGGGCGCCCGCGTCCTCAGCGGTTCGCGAGTAGCGCGACGAGACGCTCGGCGGCGGGACCCGAGGAGGCCGGGTTCTGGCCGGTGACGAGCAGGCCGTCCGTCACGACGAAGGGCCCCCAGTCGGCGCCCTTGGCGTAGAGGCCGCCGTTCCGCTTGAGCTCGTCCTCCACCAGGAACGGAACCACCTCGGTGAGGCCGACGGCCTCCTCCTCGGTGTTCGTGAAGCCGGTGACGTTCCGACCCTCGACGAGGGGCTTCCCGTCGGCCGCCCTGGCATGGCGCAGGACGCCGGGGGCGTGACAGACCAGGGCGACGGGCTTGCCGGCGGCGAGCGTCGTCTCGATCAGCCTGATCGAGGCCGGATCCTCGGCAAGGTCCCACAGGGGCCCGTGCCCGCCGGGATAGAAGACGGCGTCGAAGCCGGCGTGGTCGACGGCATCGAGCCGGCCCGTCTCGGCCAGCAGCGCCATGGCCGCCGCGTCGGCTTCGAAGCGGCGCGTCGTGTCGGTCTGGAAGCTCGGCTCGGCGCTCTTCGGATCGAGCGGCGGGCGCCCGCCCTCGGGCGACACCAGGACCACCTCCGCTCCGGCATCCTTGAACACGTAGTAGGGCGCGGCGAGTTCCTCCAGCCAGAAGCCGGTCTTGCGGCCGGTGTCGCCGAGGCGGTCGTGCGAGGTCAGCACCATCAGGATCTTCATCGTCGTTCACCGGGTCTTTCGCTTAAGCGAGGGGAAAGTCTCGAGGTTCGGGCCGTTCGCCGGGGCCTTGACCCGGCGCCGGCCCAGGGAAGGCCGGCGCTATCGCGCCGTCGCGGTGCGGTCCGCGGCCGGGTCGCGCGCCGGCACCGCTTGCGGGGGGCGCAGCTCGACGGTCGTGGGGCGGACCTCCTCGAACCGGGCCATGCGGACCGCGCCGATCGTCTCCAGGGTGATCCGCTCCTGGGCCGTCGCGTCCGGCGCGGTCAGGATCGCCATCAGCCCGGCAGCAACGAGGGTCGCGGCAAGGGATGTCGTCGTATGGTGGGGCATGGGTTCTCTCCGTCAGGATTCCGTTCCCCGCCGGCCCGGGGAAGCTGCATAATTCGTTCGATGAGTAGACCGGTCGTCTAAAAATTTGGCGTGACGAGGACTAGGTCTCGGCAGGGCCGGTACGCGGTGGATCAGTGAGACGCGAGGCCGAGGATGCGCCGGGTCGTGCCCATCGCAGCCTCGAACGGAACGTCGGTTCGGACGATCTTGGCCATCAGGCTCGCACCGAGCCAGACGTGATACAGGTCCTCGGCGGCGGTATGCGGTTCGCTCACGATCGTGAGGGAGCCCTCCGCCACGCCCGCCGCGATGGATTGCGACAGCCGTTCGATGATCGCGGCTGTGCCGCCCTTGAGGGCGAGGCGCATCGCCTCGGACAGGTCCGAGACTTCCGCCGCAAGCTTCACCGCGAGGCACTTTCGCTGATAGTCGATGCTGCCCTGCGTGGCCTGCCATTTGCGCCAGTAGGTCATCAGGCGCTCGGCATGGCTCAGCCCCGGCTCGGCAAGCGTCGTGTCGAGGTCGGCGAGATAGCTTTCGAAGTAGTCCGCCAGGAGGGCCTCACCGAAAGCCTCCTTGGAGCCGAAGTAGTGGTAGAACGACCCCTTCGGCACGCCGGCCGAGGTCAGGATCTCGTTGAGCCCGACCCCGGAGAACCCCTTCGCGCCGACGAGGCCGTAGGCGGTATCGAGGATCCCCTGGCGGGTGTCGGACTGTGCGCTGACGCGTGCCATGACGGTGAGATAGAACGGATTAGACCGGTCGTCTAGAGATGTCGCGCATTTTTTTCGGCGATGGGTGGTCGGGCGTAGGCGATGCCTGCTCGGGCTGGATGTGCGCCGGGCCCCTTCGAGAGCGATTATCACGGCAGCAGACGCGCGGATGCCCTATGCGGCAGGTACGTCGTGCTGCACCAGAGATGTGAGCGGTTGTCGAATTGCGTCCATCAGGCCCGTCGCCTCGACCAGCCGTTGCGCCCGTTGCCAGTGCGGGCGGATCTCGGCGAGCTGCTGCCGGCCGAACTCCGTGAGCGAGACTGCGCGGCTTCGCCGGTCCCGCCCGGCGGCAAGGAGGACGAAGCCCTGACGCTCCAGCAGGCGCAAGTTGTGGCCGAGACCGTTGCGCTCCATCACCATGACGGCGGCGAGGTCCGTGATCGAGATCGGGGCAGACCTCCCGATCTCGGCGAGCAGGGCGTACTGCGTGATGCGAAGGCCGCTCCCCGCCAGCTCCCGGTCGTAGATTGCCGAGACCCGCCGGGCCGCCTTCCGCAACAGGGTGCAGTGGCACGGTTCATTCGCCCCCACGGTCGTCATCCCAGCGCTCCCGATCACCGACAAGCTTTACAGCATTATCGGCATATGCTGATATCTCCCGGCGATGTGCGTGCCAAGGTCACGCGCGGGGCAGATCCCGAGGGCCCGGAATCGTCCCGGCGTGAACGCCACAGGTGCTTCGCGCTGAGAATGTGAGGGCGGTTCTTCGCGGAGGCGCCCCTCTGCTCCGCCAGTGATGGGGGATCGGTCCATGCCGACATACACCGTCAGAACCGCGAACCTGATCCTGGATGACGACCGAAGGCAGCGGATCGCCAGCGCGATCACCGAGGCTCATAGCGGCAACACCGGAGCACCGGGCTACCTCGCGCAGGTCTTCTTCGATGCTTCACCCCAGGCGGCGCACTTCATCGGCGGCCGGCCGAACCCCGTACCCCACGTCTACGTGCACGGCCTGATCCGCGCCGGTCGCACCGCGGAACAGAAGCGCGGGCTGATGGACGACATCAGGGACCGCGTGCGCGATGTCGCGGGTGTCGGTGGCGAGGACATCTGGGTCTACGTGCAGGAGATCGGCGCCGAGCAGATGATCGAGTTCGGGCGCACCTTGCCGGAGCCCGGGCGCGAGGCCGAATGGCGGCAGGGGTTCTCCCCTGAGAAGATCGCGGATTTCCGCCGCGCAGGGGTGGTGGTCTGACGGATGCACTACGTAGCCTGGGCAGCCCTCGGCATGGTCGGCTACTCGACCGTGACCCTGCTGGTGAAGCTCGCGACCCGTACGGGTGACCTGAACGCGTTCGCGGTCCTGGCCATCGCCACCACGATGGTGGCGGTCGCCGCTGTCCTGAATGCGTGGCTCGGCGGAGCCTTCGCCGGGAAGACGGGGGCGGACTTCCTGAAGCCCGGCGCGCTGTACGCCTACGCTGCCGGCATGGCTCTGACGGTCGCTGTCGGATCCCTGTTCAAGGGGCTCTCGCTTGGGCCGGCGAGCATCGTGGTGCCCGTCTACGGCATGTTCATCGTCGGGGGAGCCGTCCTCGGCGTGCTGGTGCTCGGAGAGCCGATGACGGCGAGACGCGCCCTCGGAATGCTTCTGGCGATCGCGGGCGTCCTGCTGGTGGCGACCTAGAGCGGCTGGGAAGGACCGCTGCGGTTCCGACCTCACCGGCGTTCGGCCGCGGGTCGATCCCGTCCGCACGTGTCGGCTGGGCCGGTCGCCCTGCGGGGTCCGCCGCGCTATAACGGCCCGGGCCGCGCCGGCGGTCGGCGTGCCCTGAACCCACGGTGCCGATGCCCGAGCCGCTCCTGTCCGTCGAGGATCTCTCCGTCGCCTTCCGGGGCGGGGGCGGCGAAACGCTCGCCGTGGACCGCGTCTCCTTCACCATCGCGCCGGGCGAGACGCTCGCCCTCGTCGGCGAATCCGGCTCCGGCAAGTCGGTGACCGCCCTGTCGATCCTGCGCCTCCTCGACGGCGCCGCCCATCATCCGGGCGGCCGCATCGTCTTCCGGGGGCGCGACCTCCTGGCGCTCCCCGAGAGCGGGATGCGGGCGGTGCGCGGCGCCGACATCACCATGGTCTTCCAGGAGCCGATGACCTCCCTGAACCCGCTCCATTCGATCGAGCGGCAGATCGGCGAGGTGCTCTCGCTCCATCGCGGCCTGTCGGGCCGAAAGGCCCGCGCCCGGATCCTCGAACTCCTCGAACTCGTCGGCCTGCGGGACGCCGAGCGGCGCATGGGCGCCTATCCGCACGAGTTGTCCGGCGGGCAGCGCCAGCGCGTGATGATCGCCATGGCGCTCGCCTGCGAGCCGGACCTCCTCGTCGCCGACGAGCCCACCACCGCCCTCGACGTGACCGTTCAGGCCCAGATCCTGGCGCTGCTCGCCGATCTGCAGAAGCGCCTCGGCATGGCGATGCTGTTCATCACCCACGACCTCGGCATCGTGCAGCGCATCGCCAACCGCGTCTGCGTGATGCTGCGCGGGCGCATCGTCGAGACCGGGCCCGTAGCCGAGGTGTTCGCGCGGCCGCGCCACGAGTACACGCAGCGCCTGATCGCCTCGGAGCCGAAGGGGCGCGCGAACCCGGTCCCGGCCGATGCCGCGCCGCTCCTCGAGGCCGGGCCCCTCAAGGTCTGGTTTCCCCTCAAGGAAGGCCTTTTCCGGCGCACCACCGGGCACGTCAAGGCGGTCGACGGGGTGACGATCCGGGTGCGCGAGGGCGAGACGGTGGGCGTCGTCGGCGAGTCGGGCTCCGGCAAGACCACGCTCGGCCTCGCGCTCCTGCGCCTGACGGGCTCGGAGGGGCCGATCGTTTTCCTCGGGCAGGGCATCGCGGACTACGGCGCGGCCGCCATGCGGCCCCTGCGTCGGGACATGCAGGTGGTCTTCCAGGACCCCTACGGCTCCCTCTCGCCGCGCATGTCGGTGGCCGACATCGTGGCGGAGGGGCTGGTCGTGCAGGGCAACGCGGGCTCGAAGGCCGAGCGCCGGGCCGTGGTCGCGCAGGCGCTCACCGATGTGGGCCTCGACCCCGCCGCCATGGACCGCTACCCGCACGAGTTCTCCGGGGGCCAGCGCCAGCGCATCGCCATCGCCCGCGCCATGGTGCTCAAGCCCCGCTTCGTCGTGCTCGACGAGCCGACCTCCGCTCTCGACCGCTCCGTGCAGGCCCAGATCGTCACCCTGCTGCGCGACCTGCAGCGGGAGCGCCGGCTCGCCTACCTGTTCATCAGCCACGACCTCAAGGTGGTGCGGGCGCTCGCCAACTACGTGCTGGTGATGCAGCACGGGCAGGTGGTCGAGGAGGGGCCGGCGGAGGGGATCTTCGCGCGCCCGCGCACCGCCTACACCCGCACCCTGTTCTCCGCCGCGTTCGCGCTGGAGAGCGAGACGCTCGCCGACACCGAGCCGGCCTGAACGCATGCCCCGCGCCTTCCTGATCGTGCTCGACTCCGTCGGCATCGGCGGCGCGCCGGATGCCGGGCGCTACGGCGATGCGGGCGCCGACACGGTGGGCCACATCGCCGAGGCCTGCGCGGCGGGCCGCGGCGACCGCGCAGGACTGCGCGCCGGGCCCTTGCGCCTGCCGAACCTCGCGCGGCTCGGCCTCGGGCTCGCCGCCGCGGGGGCGACGGGGCGCGTGCCGCCGGGCCTTGCCCCGACCGGCGCGGCGGAGGCCGCTCACGGCCACGCCGTCGAGACCGCCGCCGGCAAGGACACCCCGTCCGGCCACTGGGAGATCGCCGGGGTGCCCGTCACCGAGCCCTGGGGCCACTTTCCCGACGCGCGCCCGGCCTTCCCGGAGGCGCTGGTGCGGGACCTCGTGGCGGGGGCCCGGCTCCCCGGCATCCTCGGCGACTGCCACGCCTCGGGCACCGCCATCATCGACGCCCTCGGAGCCGAGCACCTGCGGACGGGCCGGCCGATCTGCTACACCTCCGCCGACAGCGTGTTCCAGATCGCCGCGCACGAGGAGGCCTTCGGGCTCGACCGGCTCTACGCGCTCTGCGGCCTCGCCCGGGAGCTCTGCGACGCCTACCGGGTCGGCCGCGTCATCGCGCGGCCCTTCGTGGGCTCGCCCGAGGCCGGCTTCCGCCGCACGGCGAACCGCAAGGATTACGCGACGGCCCCGCCGGGCGAGACCCTGCTCGACCTCTGCGCCGCAGCGGGCCGGCCGGTGGTGAGCGTCGGCAAGATCGGCGACATCTTCGCCCACCGCGCCACGGGGCGCGAGGTGAAGCCGCCGGGCAACAGGGCCTGCCTCGATGCCGCGCTCGCCGCTCTCGGCGACCTGCCGGACGGTGGCCTCGTCTTCCTGAACCTCGTGGATTTCGACACCGAGCACGGCCACCGCCGCGACGTGCCGGGCTACGCCGCCGAGCTTGAGGCCTTCGACGCCCGCGTGCCGGAGCTGCGCGCCGCACTCCGGCCGGGCGATCTCTGCGTGATCACCGCCGACCACGGCAACGACCCGACCTGGGCCGGCACCGAGCACACCCGCGAGCAGGTGCCGATCCTCGCCTTCGGGCCCGGCATCCCGGCCCGCGACCTCGGCCGGCGCGACAGCTTCGCCGATATCGGCGCGACGCTCGCCCGCCACCTCGGCTTGCCGCCCCTCGCTGCGGGCCGGGCTTGGTAGGCGGTCAAGGCACCGGGTCGGCGTCGATGCGCACCCGCAGGATCGCGTAGGGCGGCTCCTGCAGGTCCCGGCCGCCGTTGTACTCGGGGCGGCGATTCACCTGCGCGGCCGAGACGTAGAGCCAGCGGTCCGGCGTGATCCAGAAGGTGTCCGCCCAGATCAGGCGGGGGTCCGAGGCGATTACCGTGATGGTGCCGTCCGGGTCGCGGCGGCCGACCGCGTTCTGCTCCTGCAGGGCGAGGTAGACGCGATCCCGCGCGTCGGTGATCAGGCCCCCCGTCAGGCCTTTCTCGCCGAGATCTTCCACGGAGGCCGCGACCTCGGCCTCCGTCGCGTCGGGATCGAGGAGCGCGCCCGTGTCCACCGCGTAGAGGCGCCGGCCGATCAGCGGCGCGTAGTAGAGGCGGCGCCCGTCCGGGCTCAGCGCGATGCCGTTGGCGCCCCCCGTCACCGGCTTCGGCGGCCCCTCGCCCTTGTCCTGCATGACGGGGCGGTGCTCCACGAACTTGACCACGCCCTTCTGCGAGGCGGTGCTCGCGTGCCCGTCGAGGCGGCGCACGACGCGGCCCGAATCGAGCTCGACCGCGAGGATCGCGCCCTCCTCTTCCTGGCCCTGGTCCGTGATGTAGGCCACCGGCCGCCCGTTCCGGGTGCCGACCCGCAGGTCGTTCAGCGAGGAGGCCGGCGTCACCCCGGATTCGAGGGGGATCACCAGGCGGATCGCGTCGCTGGCGAGGTCGATCTGCAGGAGCTTGGCGCCGCCCTTCACCGGTGGACCCTTGCCCTCGGGCAGGCCGGCATCGAGGAGCCAGAGGGCGTCCTCGCGGTCGAACACGCCGTTGGGCACGTGGAACAGCCGCTCCTGCGGACGCTTCGTGTCCGGCCGGTTCGCCTCCGCGCTCGGGTAGGGCCGGGTCGAGCCGTCCGGCATCACCTCCGCGACGGTGACGGGCACCTCGGCGGTGAAGCGCGGCATCATCACGAAGACCCGGCCGGACCGCGAGATCGCGAGGCCCGTCGGCGTCGAGGGCGCGTCCGCGAGGAGCGCCAGCTCCATCGCGCCGGCCTCTCGGGCGGTGGCGGCCTGCCGCGCCGGCTTGGTCTCTGCGGCTGCCGGACGCCCGAGGGTCGTCGCGGCGAGGCCGGCAAGGAGGGAGCGTCGCACCAGGGGCATGGCAATCCTTGCGGGCGGTGTTGCTTGGGAGATGGTCTTGGTCGCGCAAGCTTCGGCGGGTTCAGCCGAAGCGCGGTGCGGCGCCGACCCGCAGGGGGATCGCGTGGATCGCGGGGCCGGCGGAGACGTAGAGGCGGTGCCCGTCCGGCCCGCCGATGGTGAGGTTCGCCGCCGTGCGCGGCGTCGCGATCCGCCCGAGGGGCGTTCCGTCGGGCGCGTAGATCCGCACCCCGTCCGCGCAGGCCGCGTAGAGGCGTCCGGCCGCGTCCACGGCGAGTCCGTCCGCGATACCGGCATCGAGGCGCGCGAAGGTCCGGGCCGGGCCGAGCCGCCCGTCCGCGAACGGGAGGGCCAGGATGGTGCGGGCCCCCTCCGGGTTCATGGCCGCACCGGCATCGGCGAGGTAGAAAGTCCGGCCGTCCGGCGCGAAGGCGAGGCCGTTCGGCTGGCCGGCCGCGTCCGTCATGGCCTCGACCCGGCCGGGCGCCGCCACGCGGTAGACGCGCCGCGCGGCCTGCGCGGGCTCGGCCATCACCCCCTCGTCGGGCAGGCGGATGCCGAAGACCGGATCGGTGAACCAGATCGCCCCGTCCGGACCGAGCACGGCGTCGTTCGGCGCATTCAGAGGCCTGCCCTCGAAGGCCTCCGCCAGCACCGTGAGGCGCCCGTCCGCCTCCCGGCGCACGACCCGGCGGCCGCGATGCTCGCAGGTGACGAGGCGCCCCGCGGCATCGAGCGTGTTGCCGTTGGCGTTGTTCGACGGGTCGCGCAGGCTGCGGGTCTCACGGGCCTCGGTGAGGACCCGGATGTGGTTGGCCTTCACGTCGCTGAAGACGAGGCCGCCGAGGGCCGGCGCCCAGCACAGGCCCTCGCACCAGCGCCCCTCGCGGTAGAGCGTCTCCAGGCGCGCGGCCGGATCGACGACCTCCCGCATGCGCGGATCGTCGATCCGCACCACGGGAGCGGCGGCCGCCGGCCGGGGCAGGGCGGCCCCGGCGAGGACGGCGAGCGTGCCGCGGAGGAGCGTGCGTCGATGGACCGGACGGCGATGCGGGGACATGCCCGGCCAACGCGTCGCGGGGCCGGACGATCCCGGCGCCCGGGACCGCGCCCGGGCGACGCCCCGTCAGAGGGCGCCCGCGAGGATCGCCACGCCCGCCGCCGCGATGGCGCCGCCGGAGAGGGCCGCCCCCCGGCCGCGGGTGAGGCCGCCCGCCGCGAGGCCGAGCCCGATCCCGGCCGCGTGCAGGAGCGCGGTCGCTGCCAGGAAGCCGGCGCCGTAGGCGAGGCCGGAGGCCGCCTCGGGCATTTCGGCGCCGTGGGCGTAGCCGTGGAACACCGCGAAGGCGGCCACCAGCAGGGTCGCGCCGACGAGCGGCAGGGAGAGGCCCATCGCGGCCGCGATCCCGAACGCCACGATGGAGAGGGCGATGCCGGCCTCCGCGTGGGGCAGGGCGATGCCGGCCATCCCGAGGAGGGCGCCCCCCGTCATCATCGTGAGGAAGGCCGCGGGCAGCAGCCACAGGGCGCGGCCGCCCCGGATCGCCGCGAGGAGGCCGACCGCCACCATCGCGAGCACGTGGTCGAGCCCGCCGAGGGGGTGCTGGAAGCCGTGCAGGAACCCGGCCGCGTCCCCGTGGCCCGGATGGGCGAGGGCGGGCAGGGGCAGGAGGAGCAGGGCGGCCGGCAGGGCGGCGAGGAGGCGCTTCATCGGTTTCGGGTCTCCGGGGGGAGGATGTCGGCGGAGGTGTCGGCGGAAAATTTCGGGCGCAGGCTGGACCGGTTGGGGCAGGCAGCGCAAGCCCGCGCCGTCCGGCTCCCGCACGCCAACCACCGCGGCGCCCCTCCGCATCAAGCGCGCCGGAGGCCCGGCGGTTCAGCGCGTGCCGGCGCTGCGGCGCGCGGCCTCGTCGGCGGCCAGCGCCGCAAGGTCCTCGCCGTCCACCCCGTCGACGGTCTTGCGGATCCGGAAGGCGCGGGTCGGCTCCCCCGCGCGCATTACCAGCACGACGGTCTCCAGGTCCGGGCAGCCCGGATCCGGGCAGGCGATCTCGTTCACGTTGACGGCATCGGCGGGCCCGAGGCCGAGGGTGGCGCCGACCTCAGCCTTGAGGCGCGCCGACTGGGCCGCCTGCTCCGCGGAGCGCGCCCGCCAGGTCTTGAGGCTGAGGAAGGCCATGGGAAGTTCGCTCCTCCGCGCAGGAAGCGTGTGACAGGTCGGGCGTTCAAGCTTAGGAAACGGGCGACATCCTGACGAGGAGACCCCCTTGCGACCCTGGCGGGAAGGGCCCGGCGACCGCCGCAGCTACCATCACGGCAACCTCAAGGAAGCCCTGATCGAGGCCGCGCGCCGCTTCATCGCCGAGCGCGGCATCGGCGGCTTCACGCTGGTCGACGCCGCCCGCCTCGTGGGCGTCACCCCCGCGGCCCTCTACCGCCACTTCCGCGGGCGCGAGGCGCTGCTGGAGGAAGTGGCCGGCCGCGGCTTCGCCGACCTTGCCGACCGCCTCGCCCGGGCCCTGACCTCGCGGGGCACGGCGCTGGAGCGCTTCACCCGCATGGGCGAGGCCTACCTGGCCTTCGCCGAGGAGGAGCCCGGCTACTACGCGGCGATCTTCGAGGTCCGCCGGGCCGGCCTCGCGGTCGAGGGCGCGCCGCGGCCGAGCCCGTTCGACCTGCTGGTCGAGGCCCTGCAGTCGACTTTCCCGGACGGGTTCGGCGGCATCGACCCGCGCTTCATCGCGCTCGAAGTCTGGGCCCTGTCCCACGGCCTCGCCACCCTGTCGGCCGCCGAGCAGCTGCCGCGCGGCCCCAGCGTGCCGGACAAGTACGAGCTCCTGCGGGCCGGCGTGCTGGCCCTCGTGCACGGCGCCGGCCAGCGGGGCGCCTGAGGCGGGGCCTCGCCAAATCGCGGCCTGCGAGCTTCGCTGCCCTTGAAACCCGCCGGGTGTGCCCGCATGTGAATGGGGTTCACATTTACATGGAGCCGTGAACCGTGAGCATTTCGTCCTCCTCTCCCTGGTCCGCGGGCAGGGCCTGCCGCAGCGGTCCCTTCCCCCGCCGATCCCTGGAGATCGGCGCCATCGTGGTCAGCTTCGTCTACTGGTGGCCCATCGCGGTCGCCTACATCGCCTGGAAGCTCGCGGGCTACCCGGCTCTCTCCGAGATGCGCGACCTCGCCCAGCGGGGCGTGTCCTCGTGGAACGGCGGCGCCCGGCCGGCCTCGCGCTTCGCCCGCGCCTTCGAGACCGCCAACGGCGGCACCGGCAACGCGGCCTTCGACGCCTATCGCCGGGCCGAGCTCGACCGGCTGGAGGCGCAGCGCCGCGCGCTCCAGGAGGAGAGCCGCGCCTTCGCGGAGTTCGTCGAGGAGCTGAAGCGGGCCAAGGACCGCGAGCAGTTCGACGCCTTCATGGCCAAGCGCCGCTCCGAGGGCAACGGCGGCACCCACACCGCCTGATCCCCGGCCAGACCTTCCGACGGCACCGCGGAGGGCTCCCCGTGAAAAGCGGGGAGCCCTCCTTGCGTCGGGCCGCACCTTCGGCCTTTCGTAGGCGCTCACCGGGGCCTGCAACCAGGGGCGGGCAACCGGAGGTCGGGAGGCGAGGGCGATGCAGGCGGGCGCGGCGAAGGTGACGGTGGTCGATCACCCCCTGGTGCAGCACAAGCTCACCCTCTTGCGCGACAAGGCGCGCTCCACGCAGGGCTTCCGGCGCCTCCTCAACGAGATCGGCATGCTGCTCGCCTACGAGGTGACCCGCGACCTGCCGCTCGAACCCGTCACCATCGAGACGCCGATCGAGCCCATGGAGGGCCGGCAGATCCAGGGCAAGAAGCTCGTGCTCGCCCCGATCCTGCGGGCCGGCGTCGGCTTCCTCGACGGGATGCTCTCCCTCGTCCCCTCCGCCCGCGTCGCGCATGTGGGCCTCTACCGCGACCCGGAGACGCTCGAGGCGGTGGAGTACTACTTCAAGGCGCCCTCCGACCTCGCGGACCGGACCGTCCTCGTGCTCGACCCGATGCTCGCGACGGCGAACTCGGCGGTCGCCGCCCTGCAGCGCCTCAAGGAGCGCGGCGCGCAGGACCTGCGCTTCGTCTGCCTGCTCGCCGCCCCCGAGGGCATCGCCCGGCTGCAGGAGGCCCACCCGGAGGTGCCGATCTGGACCGCCGCGATCGACCGGCACCTCAACGACCACGGCTACATCGTGCCGGGCCTCGGCGACGCGGGCGACCGGATGTACGGCACCCGCTGACGCCCGCGCGGCGAGCGCCGCCCTGGCTGGCCCCCTTGCCAAGCCTGCGGCGGACCGCAACTAGGGGCCGATACGGAGGAACCCCATGTCCGCTTCGACCCTGCCCGAGACCATGCGCCAGATCCGCTTCGAGGGCGCCGGCGGCCCGGAGGTGATCGGCGTCGAGACGGTGCCGCTCCCGGTGCCGGGGCCCGGCCAGGTCCTGATCGAGGTGGTCTCCGCGGGCATCAACCGGCCGGACGTGATGCAGCGGCAGGGCAACTACCCGCCGCCGAAGGGCGCCACCGAGGTGCCGGGCCTCGAAGTCGCCGGCCGCGTCGTCGCGCTCGGCGAGGGCGTCACCGGGCTCGCGCCGGGCGACGAGGTCTGCGCCCTGGTGATCAGCGGCGGCTACGCCGAGTTCGCGGTGGCCGAGGCCGCGCAGTGCCTGCCGAAGCCCGCGGCCCTCTCGCTCGCGGATGCGGGCGGCCTGCCCGAGACCTTCTTCACGGTCTATTCCAACGTG
This sequence comes from Methylobacterium sp. A54F, assembly GCF_053346035.1. NCBI lineage: Bacteria > Pseudomonadati > Pseudomonadota > Alphaproteobacteria > Hyphomicrobiales > Methylobacteriaceae > Methylobacterium > Methylobacterium sp. A54F. The sequence continues at coordinate 22,341 of NZ_JBKFBF010000019.1, forward strand.
GTCCAGCGGGGCCGCCTGCAGGCGGGCGAGACCTTCCTGGTCCATGGCGGGTCGAGCGGCATCGGCTCGACGGCGATCCAGGTCGCCAAGCGCCTGGGTGCCCGGGTCATCACGACCGCGGGCTCCGCCGAGAAGTGCCGGTTCTGCGAGGAGCTCGGCGCCGACCACGCCATCAACTACCGCGAGGCGGACTTCGCCGAGGAGGTCAAGCGGATCACCGAGGGCAAGGGCGTCGATGTCATCCTCGACATGATCGGCGCGAAGTACCTGCAGAAGAACGTCAATTCCCTCGCCGTCGAGGGGCGCCTCGTGATCATCGCCTTCATGGGCGGCTACAAGGCGGACGCGCTGACCCTGACGCCGATCATGCTCAAGCGCCTGACGGTGACCGGCGCGACGCTGCGGGCCCGGCCGAACCGCGACAAGGCCGCGATCGCGGACGGCCTGCGCCGGGACGTCTGGCCGGACCTCGACGCCGGCACGGTCCGCCCGGTGATCCACGCGACCTTCCCGCTCGAAGAGGCCGGCAAGGCTCACGCCCTGATGGAATCGAGCGCGCACCTCGGCAAGATCCTGCTCCTCACCGGCCGCTGAGCCCGGCTTCTCCCGCGGGCAACAGGAACAACCGCCCGCAACCTCGCGTTTCCGGCCGTCACGAATTCGTGTCGCATGCGCGGCACCGCTCAGGTCGCTGGGCCAAAAACGCGAGAGGTTTCCGATGGTTGAGAAAGTTCCGGAGCAGGGCGCACGCCAGGGCGAGCGCGGCAAGCCGGTCCTGTGGGTGCTGCTGGCGAGCCTCGTCCTGCTCGCCATCGCGACGGTCGGCCTGATGACCTGGCAGGGTGCCAGCTCGCCGAAGGACTATGCCAGCCAGAGCCAGGACGCCTCCCGCAAGGAGATCACCGGCTCGGTCACGGGCCAGTCCAATGCGCCGTCCTCGTCGAACACGAGCAAGGTGCCGACCGAGAATCCGGCCTACCCGCAGCCGGCCCAGCCGAGCGCCAACGGCAACAAGTAAGCCTGCCCATTCCGGCCCGCCCCGGCGGTCCGCAGAAACTTTCGCGCGCCGGCCCGCCTCAGCGGGTCGGCACCGGCGTCTCGCCGCGGTAATCGTAGAAGCCGCGCTTCGACTTGCGGCCGAGCCAGCCGGCCTCGACGTACTTCACGAGCAGCGGGCAGGGCCGGTACTTCGAGTCGGCGAGCCCCTCGTAGAGGACCTGCATCACCGACAGGCAGGTATCGAGGCCGATGAAGTCGGCAAGCTGCAGCGGGCCCATCGGGTGGTTCGCGCCGAGCCGCATGGCCGTGTCGATGGATTCCACCGAGCCGACGCCCTCGTAGAGCGTGTAGATCGCCTCGTTGATCATCGGCAGCAGGATGCGGTTGACGATGAAGGCCGGGAAATCCTCGGACATCGTCGAGGTCTTGCCGAGCTTGGCGATGAACGCCTTGGCCGACTCGTAGGTCGGGTCCTCGGTGGCGATGCCGCGGATCAGCTCCACGAGCTGCATCACCGGAACCGGGTTCATGAAGTGGATGCCGATGAAGCGCTCGGGCCGGTCGGTCGCGGCAGCGAGCCGCGTGATCGAGATCGAGGAGGTGTTGGTCGCGACCAGCGCCTCGGGCTTGAGCGAGCTGCAGAGCGTCGAGAAGATCTGGCGCTTCGTCGCCTCGTCCTCCGTGGCGGCCTCGATGACGAGATCGCAGGGGTAGAGGTCGGCGAAGGCCGGCGCGGCCTGGATCCGGTCCAGGGCGGCGCGCTTCTGACCCTCGTCGATGGTTCCCTTGGTAAGCTGACGGCCGAGAGCGCCGGAGATGTTGGCCAGACCCGTCTCGATCCGGTTGGCCTCCCGGTCGTTCAGGAGGACATCGAGGCCGGCCATGGCGCAGACATGGGCGATACCGCTGCCCATCTGGCCCGCGCCGATGATGCCGACCCGCTTGATTTCGATGCCCATGTGTCCGTCCGCACCCTCGCTGGCACGCAGCCGAACCGACTGCCACAGTGGATTCTCGCCGGGCAACGGGCGGACAAGCCCTCTCGCGGCGGCGCAACGACCTTTTAGACCGATCCGGCCCGGGGGCGGAACCCGTCCGCGCCGAACCGGGCGGCGTCTGTCACGGGACCCGCCGGAAGACGGGTCCCGCGGCTCGGAACTAGCCCGATTACTGGCCCTTGACCTTACCGATCTCGGAGGACAGTTCCGGCACGACCTGGAACAGGTCGCCGACGAGCCCGTAATCGGCCACCTGGAAAATCGGCGCGTCCTCGTCCTTGTTGATCGCGACGATGACCTTCGAGTCCTTCATGCCGGCGAGGTGCTGGATGGCGCCCGAGATGCCGACCGCCACGTAGAGGTCGGGGGCAACCACCTTGCCGGTCTGACCGACCTGCCAGTCGTTCGGCGCGTAGCCCGCATCCACGGCCGCGCGCGATGCGCCGACGGCAGCGCCGAGGCTGTCGGCCAGCGGCTCGATCAGCTCCTTGAACTTGTCGGCCGAGCCGAGGGAGCGGCCGCCCGAGACGATGATGCGGGCCGAGGCCAGCTCCGGCCGGTCGGACTTGGCGATCTCCTCGCCCTTGAACGAGGCGCCGCCGGCCTCGGGCGCGGCCGCCGGGACGGCCTCGACCGCGGCGCTGCCGCCCTCCTCGGCCGCCTTGAAGGCTGCCGTGCGCACCGTGATGACCTTCTTGGGGCCCGGCGCCTGCACGGTCTGGATCGCGTTGCCGGCGTAGATCGGCCGCTCGAACGTGTCGGGCGAGACCACCTTGATGATGTCGGAGACCTGCGCGACGTCGAGGAGGGCGGCCACCCGCGGCAGCACGTTCTTGCCCGTGGTCGAGGCCGCGGCCACGATGGTGTCGTAGGGCTCCGCGATCGCCGCGATCAGCGCCGCCGTCGGCTCGGCCAGGGCGTGGTCGTAGGCCGCGTCCTCGGCGTTCAGCACCTTCTCGACGCCGGCGAGCTTCGCGGCGGCGTCGGCCGCCGCCTTGGAGCCCGAGCCGAGCACGAGCAGGTGGACCGGGCCGCCCATGTCCCGGGCAGCGGTGAGCGCCTTCAGCGACGCGTCCTTCACCGCGCCGTTGTCGTGCTCGACATAGAGCAGAGTCGTCATCGTGGTGGGGTTCCTCGGGTCGGGGACCCGCGGCGCCTGGAGGCTGCCGGCGGGCCCGGGATGGTTCGGGCGGGCGGGGCGGCGTCAGATGACGCCGGCTTCGACCTTGAGCTTCTGCACGAGGTCGGCGGCGGAGCCGACCTTGACGCCGGCCTGACGGCCCGGGGGCTCGACCGTCTTGAGAACCGTCAGCTTCGGCGTGACGTCGACCCCGAGGGCGTCGGGCGCCAGCTCCTCCAGCGGCTTCTTCTTGGCCTTCATGATGTTGGGCAGGCTCGCATAGCGCGGCTCGTTGAGGCGCAGGTCCGTGGTGACGATCGCCGGGAGCTTGAGGCCCACCGTCTGGAGGCCGCCGTCGACCTCCCGCGTCACGTCGATGCTGCCCTCGCCGAACTCGACCTTGAACGCGAAGGTGCCCTGGGGCCAGCCCAGCAGGGCGCCCAGCATCTGGCCGGTCTGGTTCGAGTCGTCGTCGATCGCCTGCTTGCCGAGGATGACGAGCTCGGGCGTCTCCTTCTCGACCACGGCCTTGAGGAGCTTGGCCACCGCCAGCGGCTCGCAGTTCACGTCGGTCTTGATCAGGATGGCGCGGTCCGCGCCCATGGCCAGCGCCGTGCGCAGCGTCTCCTGGGCCTGCTGCGGGCCGATCGAGACGGCCACGATCTCGGTGACCTTGCCCTTCTCCTTGAGCCGGATCGCCTCCTCGACGGCGATCTCGTCGAAGGGGTTCATCGACATCTTGACGTTGGAGAGCTCCACGCCGGAGCCGTCGGCCTTCACGCGGATCTTCACATTGTAGTCGACCACCCGCTTGACGGGCACCAGAACCTTCATGGCGGTCTCATTCCTCCGCGGGGATTGTTCTTCGGCAGCCGAGTGCATCGGTCTCTCGACCGGAGCCCCCCGCACAGGGCGCGGACCGTAACGGCCACATTTCCGCCTTGTCAACGCGGCCGGCCGCCCCGCCCGGTTGAGCGGCTCACGGCCCGGGCGCGGGCACAACCGGTGCTTGCGGATGGTTCTCGCGGATCGTTCGGCTGCCGGCTCGTCTACCGGTTCTTGCCCGGCACCCAGAGGACGTCGCTCGCGCCGTTCCCGTTGGCGGTGCGGCTCGCCACGAACAGGAAGTCCGACAGGCGGTTGAGGTACTGGATCGCCTCCGGCGAGACGGTCTCGCCCGGGAGCCCGGCGAGCTCAACGGCGAGGCGCTCGGCCCGACGGCAGACGGTGCGGGCGAGGTGGAGCGCCGCGGAGGCCGGCGAGCCGCCCGGCAGGACGAAGGACTTCAGCGGCGCGAGGTCCGCGTTGAGGGCGTCGATGTCCGCCTCGAGGCGCTTCACCTGCGAGGCGACGACGCGCAGGGGCTCGTAGGGCAGCGGCTCCGGGCTCGGCGGCGTGGCGAGGTCGGCGCCGAGGTCGAACAGGTCGTTCTGGATCGCCGACAGCATGCCGTCGAGGCGCGCATCGGCGTGGAGCCGGGCGAGGCCGACGCAGGCGTTGGTCTCGTCGACGGTGCCGTAGGTCTCGACCCTCAGGTCCGCCTTCGAGCGGCGCTCGCCGTTCGCGAGCGCCGTGGTGCCCTTGTCGCCGGTGCGCGTGTAGATGCGGTTGAGCGTGACCACCGGCGTTCCCTGTCCCGACAGCTCAGAACGTGTAGCCGAGCTTGCCCCCGAAGTTGGTCAGGCCGCGGTTGTCGGCGCAGAGGCCCGCGTTCGACATGTGCTCGACCGTCGCCATGATGCTCCAATGCTCGGTGAGACGGAAGCCCAGGGCGGCCGCCTCGCGGAAGAGCGGGCTGCAGCCCAGCGTGTTGAAGCCGTAGGGCGTGCCGGACTTCGGACCCGTGTAGCCGTTGTGGGCCGCGCCGCCGAAGAAGCCTTCGAGGAAGACGCGGCGCCCGAGCGTCTCGGGGAAGAGGTCCACCGTCCAGGTGCCGCCGATATAGGCGTAGCTCGTGCGGCCGCCGGTGTTGTAGCTGCCGCCGACCGTGGGGCGGGGCACGAAGGCCTGCCAGAACGGGTCGAGGCTCACCACCGGCTTGGCGAACAGGATCTCGCCGTTGACGTTCTCGGTGGCGAAGCCCCGGGCCTTGCCCTCGGCGCTGCCGGGATCCTGCACCGCGCCGCCGATCCGCACCTCGGAGACGATGCTCATGGGCTGCACCGGCGCCGCGTAGACGGGGGCGCGGGCGGGCACGCCGAGATCCGCCGCCGCTGCGGGAAGCACGCCGGTCAGGAGCGTCGCGCCGAGGGCGAGGCGGAGGATGTTGATGGCCATGGGCAAACGGTGATCCGGTTGAACCGTCCGTCACTACCATGGGGGCTGCCGGCAGCGGCAGGTTGTGCCGGGCGCTGAGCGTCGAAAATCATCCCGCAGCCGCGCGATCTCCGGCCTGTGCGGCGCGACCGCCACACCTTCGGCCGCCGGCCCGGCTCAGGCGGAGCGCCACCACACGACACCCATGATGATCACGATGGCCACGAACTGCAGCAGCACCCGCAGGCGCATCAGGCGCTGCGAGAGGTTGGCGCTCCCGCCCCGCATCATGTTGGCGAGGCCGAAGAGGAGCACCACGGCCACCGCGAGGCAGGCCAGGAGAACGAGGGTGTTGGAGGACATCAATCGGCGATCGGTTGGTGGCGGGTGCCCGCAACATAGGCGCGGACCTTGGCCGGGGGCAGGGGCCCCGGCCGGTCAGTTCCGTCGCAGCAGGCGTTCGAAGTAGTCGAGCTCCTCGCGCGAGCGGGTCGGGTCGCCGAGCTTGCGCCGGAGCTCCTCCATGATGCGGCGGGCGCGCTGCACGGCGGATTCGTCGGCGCCCGGCACGCGGACCCGGCCGTCCGACATGTCGCGGCCGCGGGTCGGGCGTCCGAGCGGGTCGTCGTCGCGGGCGCCGGCCTGGCCCTGCTGGCTCGGGTTCTGGCCGCCCTCCTGCTCGCCCTGGCCCTCGCCCTCAGCCATCTCCTGCATCTGCTGCTGCATGCCCTCCGCGCCGCGCTTCAGCCCGTCGAGGGCGCGGCCCTGGGCGTCGACCGCCTCGCCCTCCTTGCCCTGGCGCAGGGCGTTCTCGGCCTCCCGCATGGCGTCCTCGGCGTCCGAGAGACCTTCCTCGCCCTTCGCGCCGTTCTCCTTCATGCGGCGCTGGAGATCCTCCAGGCGCTGCCGCAGCGCCTGCTGGCGCTCGCCCACGCCGCCCTCGCCCTGCTGACCCTGTCCCTGCTGGCCCTTCTGGCCTTGCCCGCGCTGGCCCTGCTGCTGCTCGCCCTGGCCCTGCTGGGGCTGGCCCTGTCCCTGCTGGCCCTTCTGGCCCTGGCCGCGCTGCTGCGGACGCTGGCCCTGGCTCTCGCCGCCGCGCTTCTGCTGGCCGTCCTTGAAGGTCTCGTCGCGCAGCTCCTGCTGGTCGCGGCTCATCTGGTCGAGTTCGCGCATCTGCTCGCGCATCGCCTTGGCGGTCGGGTCGGACTTGCCGCCCTGCTCGGCGCTCTGGAGGTTCTCGAGGATGTTGCGCAGCTGCTCCATCAGGCGCTGCGCCTCGGCGGTGTCGCCGCGCTTCATCGCCTCGGCCATGTCGCGCAGCATCTTGTCGAGGTCTTCCGGGGTGACGGTCTTCGACTGCTGGTTGCCCTGCTGCTGGCGCTCGCCCTGCTTGCCGGGCTCCCGGCCCTGGCGCTGGGCGAACTCCTTCATGAACTTGTCCAGCGCCTGCTTGAGGTCCTCGGTGAGGCGCTTGATCTCGTCGTCCGGCGCGTTGCGGTCGATCGCCTCCTTGAGCCGGTCCTGCGCCTGGCGGAGCTGCTTCTCGGCGTCCGAGAGGTCGCCGTCCTCGATCTTGAGGGCCATCTCCCAGAGGAGGTCGGCGACCTCCGTGAGGCCCTCGTCGCTGTCGGCCTTGCGCAGGCGCCGGGCCGCGGTCTTGAGGCCGAGGAAGACGCTCGGGTTCGGGGTGAACAGGTCGGGCGCGACGAGGAGCGCGTCGAGGGCGCCCTGCGCGTGGCGCCGGCCCTCGTCGGGGCCGGTCACGAGGCGGCGGCGCTCCTCGGCCAGCGCGCGCGCCAGCGGATCCCGGAACGGCCGGGCCGGCAGCGTCATCTCCACCGGCGCCGTGCGGCCCTCCTGCCCGGCCTCGTCCTTCACGACGATCGAGAAGCGCACCCGCGCCCCCGACCAGGGATTGTCGGTGAGGTCGACCAGGGTCTTCGTGTCGGTCTCCCCCGAGGCGTCGCCCGGCAGCGCCAGGGCGATGCGCGGCGGCGGCACCAGCGCGCGGGCGGGCTTCAGGGGCTCGACCAGGCCCTCCGCCGAGGCGATGCCGTAATCGTCCTTGGCGCGGTAGGTCAGGTTGAAGGTGCCGCGGCCGTTCACCTCCGGCCCGCCGACGCTGCGCACCTCCGGTGGGTTGTCGGGGATCGCCTCGACGATCAGGCGCTGCGTCTGGCCGCCCGTGGCGATGCTGAGTTCGGCCAGCGGCCCGACGATCTGGAACCGGTCCTCCCGCAGGTCGGGCCGCGCCTCCTTGCCGGGGAGCGGCCTCAGGCCGGGATTGGGGGTCAGCGCGGCCTCGCCCTCGCCGGCGACCCGCACGATCAGGGTCGCGTTCACGGGCGCGCGCAGGCGCTGCTCGCCGCCGGTCATGGTCACGATGAGGGGCGGCAGCCGCGTGTAGAGGGGCGGGTCGATCCAGCCGTCGACCCGGAAGCTCGGGGCGGCGGGCGGCGGCTCGTGCCAGTCGAACGCGGCGCCGAGGCGCACGCGCCACTCGGGCCCCGCCACGAACAGGCTTGCGACCGCCGCCACGATCAGCCCGGCGCGGAGCGCGTAGGGGTCGTGGCGCGGCATCATCGGGCGCGGCAGGCCGACCCGCAGCCGCGCCACCGCGGCTGCGGCGCGCCGCTGGTGGAGCTCCCAGAGCGCGCGGGTGGCCGGGTCGGCGGCGCCGATCGCCAGGGTGTCCTCCACGGCAGCGGCCGGGTTGTGGGCGAGCCCGCCCTCGCGCGCCTGCGCCTCCCGGTCGATGCGGGCGAGGGCCGCGCGCCGGTCCGGCCGGCGCAGCCGCAGGACCGGCAGGAGGGCGAGGCCCAGGATCAGCGCGAAGGCCGCGATCCCGCCCATGCGGGCGGCGGGCGGCAGGTCGAGCCAGAGGCCGAGCCAGGAGGCCGCCAGGAAGGCGAGCCCGACGCCGAGGCCCCGCCACAGGATGGGCCAGGCCCGCTCCCACAGGCCGGCGGCCTGGGCCTGGCCGACGAGCGCATCGAGGCGCGCCCGCACCGGGCTCTGACTGGGTCTCGGATCCTGTCCTGTCACGCTCGCGATCGTCCCCGGCGCCTGCCCGCACGGTCAGCCTACCATGGTGGGGGAGGGCGGCCAGCGGGTCAAATCCGCCCAGGCGCCGCGCCGACGCGGCGCCCTCGGCATTCGATGCCCTTGCCTCCGCAACCGTTATGCGTAAACGTCCCGCCGGGGAGGATGGTATGCCGCCTTATCAACTGCGGGTTGCCTGGCGGGAGCCGAACGGCGTCGTCCGCACCCCGGTCTGCGACGAGGCGATCCACGCGCCCAGCCTCCGGGACGCCATCGCGGTCGCGCTCTCCCGCTCCCAGCAGCTCCTGGCGGATCGCACGAACCTCGCCTGGCTGGTGGATGCCGAGGGCCACATGGCCTGGACGCTGCGCATGGACGACACCAACGCCGAGCCCGTCTGAGGGCACGCGGCGCGCTTAGCTCCCGAACCCGATCGGGTCCCGCCCCGTTCCCCCGCAGCCGAACCGGGTGCCGTCGCATCCGCGGCCGTGAGACCTGCGCCCATGTCCGACGACGTCCAGCAATTCGCCAGCGACAACTATTCCGGGATCTGTCCGGAGGCGTGGACGTCCATGGAGGCAGCCAATCGCGGCCACGCGCCGGCCTACGGCGAGGATGCCTGGACGACGCGCGCCGCGGACGGCTTCCGGGCGCTGTTCGAGACGCCCTGCGAGGTGTTCTTCGCGTTCAACGGCACGGCGGCGAACTCGCTGGCCCTCGCGGCCCTCTGCCAGTCCTACCACAGCGTGATCTGCGCCGATTCGGCCCACGTGGAGACGGACGAGTGCGGCGCGCCGGAGTTCTTTTCGAACGGCTCGAAGCTCCTCACCGCCCGGACCTTCGACGGCAAGCTGACGCCGGAGGCGATCCGGGCGCTCGCCACGAGCCGCACCGACATCCACTACCCGAAGCCGCGGGTCGTCACCCTGACGCAGCCGACCGAGACCGGGCAGGTCTACACGGTCGCCGAACTGCGGGCGATCTCGGCGGGGTGCCGCGCGCTCGGCCTGAGCTTGCACATGGACGGGGCCCGCTTCGCCAACGCCTGCGCCAGCCTCGGCTGCAGCCCCGCCGACATGACCTGGCGCGCGGGCATCGACGTGCTCTGCTTCGGGGGCACCAAGAACGGCATGCACGCGGGCGAGGCGGTGCTGTTCTTCGATGCCCACCTCGCGGAGGATTTCGACTACCGCTGCAAGCAGGCGGGCCAGCTCGCCTCGAAGATGCGCTTCCTGGCAGCGCCCTGGGTCGGCATGCTGGAGGGCGGCGCCTGGCTGCGCTACGGCGCCCACGGCAACGCCTGCGCGCGGCGCTTCGCGGAGGCGGTGGCGGGTCTGCCGGGCGTCGCGCCGATGTTCCCCGTGGAGGCCAACGCCGTCTTCCTGCGCATGGCGCCGGCCCTGATGGAGGCCCTGCGGGCGCGGGGCTGGCGCTTCTACACCTTCATCGGAGGCGGCGCCCGCTTCATGTTCGGCTGGGATGCGCGGGAGGAACGGATCGACGCGCTGATCGGCGACCTGCGCGCGCTCGCCGCCGACGCGTGAGCGTCAGGCCAGCCAGTCCGGCACCCGGTCGAGGCCGATCAGCTCCTCGTAGGTCTGGCGCGGGCGCACGACGGCCGCGTCCGCGCCGCGCACGAGCACCTCCGGCACGAGGCGGCGGCTGTTGTAGGTCCCGGCCTGCACGGCCCCGTAGGCGCCCGCCGTCATCACGGCGAGGAGATCGCCGGCCCTGACATCCGGCATCTCCCTGTTCAGCGCGAGGTAGTCGCCGCTCTCGCAGACGGGGCCGACCACGTCGGCGACGGCGCGGGGCGCGTCGGGGGCCGGCTCGGCGACGGGCCGGATCGCGTGGTAGGCCTCGTAGAGGGTGGGGCGGATCAGGTCGTTCATCGCGCCGTCGACGATCACGAAGGTGCGGCCCTCGCTGTGCTTCACGTAGATCACGCGGGTCACGAGGATGCCGGCGTTGCCGGCGATCATCCGGCCGATCTCGAAGACGGGGCGCAGGCCGAGGGGCGCGAAGTGGGGGCGCAGGGTCGCGGCGAGGGCTGCGGGGTCGGGCGGGGGCGCGTTGTCGTCCCGGTAGGGGATGCCGAGGCCGCCTCCGAAATCGATGTGGTGGAGCGCGTGGCCCGCCGCCATCAGGTCGCGGGCGAGGTCCGCGAGCAGGCGCGCGGCGCTCTCGAAGGGCGCGAGGTCGGTGATCTGGCTGCCGATGTGCATGTCGACGCCCGTCACCGCGAGGCCCGGCATCCGGGCCGCCTCGGCGTAGACCGCGGGCGCGCGGCTGATCGGGATCCCGAACTTGTTCTCGTACTTGCCGGTGGAGATCTTGGCGTGCGTGCCCGCGTCTACGTCCGGGTTGACGCGGATCGAGACCGGCGCCCGGCGGCCCATGCCGTCGGCGACAGCGGAGAGCGTCGCGAGCTCCGGCTCGCTCTCGACGTTGAAGCAGAGGATTTCGGCCTCCAGCGCGGCGCGCATCTCCTCCGGCGTCTTGCCGACGCCCGAGAACACGATGCGGCCCGGGTCGACGCCCGCCGCGAGGGCGCGGCGCAGCTCGCCCTCGGAGACGATGTCCATGCCGGCGCCCTGGCGGGCGAGGGTGCGGAGCACCGCCTGGTTCGAGTTCGCCTTCATGGCGAAGCAGACGAGGGCATCGTCGCCCGCGAAGGCCTCCGCGAACACCCGGTAGTGCCGCTCCAGCGTGGCCGAGGCGTAGCAGTAGAACGGCGTGCCGACCGTGTCGGCGAGGTGCGTGAGGTCGACGTCCTCCGCGTGGAGGCGGCCGTCGCGGTACTGGAAGTGATGCATCGTCGCGGGAACGCCTAGAGTCGGTCCGGGAGAAGCGGCGACCGGCTCTCCGGCAGGGCCGACGACATCATAGGATCCTAGAGGATCGGATCCAGGAAGAACGGGTCTTTCGGGACGACGTATCCGCGCTTGGCGCCGCGGCTCGTCTGGATCGGCGCCTCGGTGCCGGCGGGCGGCACCGCCGAGGCGGGCAGCTCGTCGCCGTCCTGCACGGCCGCCGCGTTCGGGGCCGTGGCGCCGCCGCCGAGACCGACGCTGTTCGGCACGGAGCGGCCGCTGGCCGGTGCCGGCGGCCCGGCCCGGCCGGCGCGCGCGGAGCCGTCCGGCGGCTCGAGCGAGCCCCGGCGGCCGCAGGCCGAGGTCGCCAGCGCGACGAGCGCCACCGCGGCGAGGAGCTTCAGGGCACGGCTGGGCGGCATCGACGACGGGTCCGGGAACGCTGGGGATCGAGGGCGCCGCGCGGGAGACCCACGGGCACGCCGTACCTTAGCGGTTGGCGCGGTCGGATGCGAGCGCCCCCGCGCAACAGGTCTCCCCGAGCTTGACGGCGGGCCTTCAGCCCTTCCGGTTGCTCTGCGTGGCCTGATAGGCGTCGATCGCCCGGCGGCAATTCTCGGACAGCTTCGGCCAGTTCTTCTTGAAGCAGGCGTCGGTCGCCGGATCGTCGGGATCGAGGTTGCCGCAATAGGTCAGGTAATCGCCCGTGCAGTACTTCTTCAGGGTCTCGTTGCCGCGCTTCGGCTCGGCGGACCCCGCGGTCGGGACGGCGAGGGACGCGGCGACCCCGAGCGCGAGGGCAAGGGACGTCAGCTTCAGGGCCATGGAGTCTCGTTCCGTCTCGTTGGTGGGGGATGCGCCCGCATGATGCGTTTGCGTGGTCGAAACAAGGCATGCAACCGGCGATTCGGCAGCGCCCGGGATATTTAGGCCCTCCGTCCCGACGCGTCGATGAACGGGGCGCGGCGGGCCGGCGAAGGCCGGATCGACCCGGCGCTCAGCTGCGCGCGGCGGCCGGAAAGGCGGCGACCGCGGGGAGCCGCTCGCGCCCGGTCACCGCATCGGCAACCTCGACGATGCGGCGGCGCAGCTCCGCGTTCTCGCGCTGATAGGCCTCGGTGCCCTTGGAGAGGGCCTGGGCCAGGGCGTCCTCGGCCACCGAGAGGCTGGCCCGCAGGGCGTCGCGCTCGGCGACGAGATCCGCGGGGGCGGTGGCGGCCTTCTCTCCGGCCGACGCGCTCGCGCGCGCCGCGAGGAGCGCGTCGAGGAGGTCCGCGTGGGCATCCTCCAGGGCGTGCAGGGTCGCGAGGCCGGCCGCACCCTCGTCGCGCGCGGTGTCGAGCTCGCCCTCCAGACGGACGCGGGTGGCGTTGGCCCGCACGATCTCGCCGTCGCGCTCGGAGAGAGTCCTGTCCCGCGCCTCGACGTCCCGGGCGAGGGCGGCGATCTCCAGGGTGCGGGCACCGACCTCGGCCATGTCGGCGTGGCGCTTCGCCCGCGCCGCCTCGACCTTCCGCTCCAGGCGGCGCTGTTGGACGGCAAACTGGGCGCGCAGGAAGTCCTTCTCGGCGGCGATCTCCCCGGCCGACAGCGGCATCAGCGCCGCGGCGCGCCGCTGCGCGAGGCGCTTCGCCCGCGCGTTCAGGGCCGGCAGCAGCAGCAGGGCGCAGAGGCTCGCGGCGAGGAAGCCCAGCCCGAAGACCATCAGGGTTTCGATCACGCGTTCACGCTCGTCCGCACGTCCGTCCGCCGGCGCAGGGCCGGGGGCACGCTCCATAGCCCATCTTCGCGCAGGCCGGGCAAGTTTCGCAAGGCGGCCGGCCCGCCGAGGCAATGCTGCGCCGTGCGCCGGCCTGCTTTCGGACGAAGCGCGACCCTGCGCCTCAGAACGGGTTCCAGGTCGGCTGCGACGTGAACTTCAGGTAGCCGACATTGATCCCGAGGCGGGCGCCGACGCCGCTGCGGATCGGCACGACCACGATGCCGTCGGCGGTGGCGGCCGTCATGCCGAAGCCGCCGACGAGGTAGGCCGAGCCGTCCACGCCGCCGAAGCGGCGGTAGAGGTCGCGGACCGAGGTCAGGTTGTAGACCAGCATCATGGTGCGGGCGCCGTCGCCGCCGACGTCGAAGCCGAGGGTCGGGCCCTGCCAGTAGACCCGGCGCTGGCCGGCGTTGCGGGTGTACAGGGTGCCCTCGCCGTAGCGCAGGCCGCCCACGATGGCGCCGGAGGCCTCCTGGCCGAGGATGTAGCCGTTCGGCTCCCCCCAGCGGCGGGTCGCCTCCTGCACGGTGAGCGCGAGGCCGCGCGAGACCGTGCCGAAGAAGCGGTGGCCCGAATCGACCACCTCCGAGGCGCGGAAGCTCTCCGGGCTGCCGGGGTCGTCCGCCGGGCGCGCCAGGGCGGCGGGCCCCGCGAGCGCCGCGAGGCTCGCGCCGGCCAGGAGCGCCGAGAGGGCGCGGCGTCGGGTCAAAACGGTCGTCATGGCTTCCTCCTCGCCTCGGCGGTGCGGCCGCGGGTTCGCCCCGCAGCCCGCTCGGGTGCCGGTGGACAGGCGGCACAACCGGCGCCCCCGGCCCGTTCCGCCTCGCCATCGCGGCCGGACCGCCGCAGGATCCCCGGCATCGAACCGGCAGCGCCGCACCGGAGCGACGACGGAGCTTTCCGCCGGACCGGGATGGTTTCAGGATGTGGTTAACACGGCGTAACTTCGGCCTCGGCGCCCGATGTCTCGCGGCCGCCGCGGCCCATCCCCGCATCGCCGCGGCCCGGCGGTCACGATCATCGGTGGCCGGCTTTACCCGTTCGGCGAGGCGGAGCGCCGGGCTAGGCCGGCTCTCGCGGCAGAGACCGAGGCCCGCTGGCCGGGCCTCGTTCGCCTCAGCGCGGCGCATCCGTCGGACTGACGGAGGCGGCCGCCCGGCGCCGGTCGATCGCGACGGCAGGGATCTGGATTCCCTGCGCCGCGGCGGGGTCGCCGAGCGCCGCGAAGGGGCCGTTCCGGTAGGCCCGGGCCTGATGGGCGTAGGTCATGGGGCCCGCGGCGGTGAGGACGCAACCGCCCGCCATGGCGACCACGTGATCGCCCGCGGCGGTGTCCCACTCCATGGTGGGCCCGAACCGCAGGTAGATGTCGGCTTCCCCCGAGGCGATCAGCCCGAACTTGAGGGCCGAGCCGGCCCCGCGACGGGCGGCGATGGGGAGGCCCGACAGGCAGGCCTCCGTCTCCGGGTCCCCGTGACGCCGGCTGACGAGGGCGGTGAGGCCATCCGAGGGCGCCGTCCGGGCGCGCACCGGCCGCCCGCCCTCAGGGCGGCCCTCCCGGATCGCCGCCTCGCGGGTCTCGGTACCGGCGATCCAGACGCGGCCGAGGGCGGGGGCGGCGAGCGCCGCGGCGACCGGACGCGTGCCGGCGACGAGCGCGATGTTGACCGTGTACTCGGGCGTGCCGGCCAGGAACTCGCGGGTGCCGTCGAGGGGATCGACGAGGAAGAAGAGCGGCCCCGGCGGCACGTCGTGGCAGGTCTCCTCGGCGATCACGGGGATCTCCGGGAAGCGCTCGCCGAGGGCCGCGAGGATCAGCCGCTCGGCCTCCAGGTCGGCGATGCTGGAGGGTGAGCCGTCATCCTTGAAGACGTGGGGGCAGGAACCGCCGTGATGGGCGCGCAGCACCTCGCCGGCCGCGCAGGCGATCTCGGCGAGGGCCGCCGCGACGCGGCCGCGCTCGGGGTCCGAAAGGGTCGTCATCGAGCGGTCTTGCCCGAGGCGTCCGGGCTTGTCGAGCCGGCACACGTGGCGGTCGTAACGCTTTTCAAAGACTGACGTGGCGTCTATCCGTGCCCGACGACGAACAGGTTTGAGCCGCCGCGCCGCGGCTCGAACCGCCGTCCCGACTCCGATGAACCTTGCGCGGAGCGCGCCATGACCACCGTGAACCTCGACGCCCTCGATCTCTCGGCCCTCCTGTGCTCCCGCGTCTGCCACGACGTCATCAGCCCGGTCGGGGCGATCGTGAACGGCCTGGAGGTTCTGGAGGACGACAGCGACCCGTCGATGCGCGAATTCGCCCTCGACCTGATCCGCAAGAGCGCCCGCCAGGCCTCCGCGCGCCTGCAGTTCGCCCGCATCGCCTTCGGGGCCGCGGGCTCCGCGGGGGCGTCGATCGACCTCGCCGACGCCGAGAAGGTCTCGCGCGGGATGTTCGCGGACGACAAGACGCAGCTCACCTGGAGCGCCCCGCAGGCCCTGTTCCCGAAGAACAAGGTCAAGCTCCTCCTCAACCTCGTGATGATCGCCCAGATGGCGATCCCGCGCGGCGGCAGCATCGACGTGAAGGTGACGGGCACCGGCGAGGCGCCGCAGCTGCTCCTCACCGCGACGGGGTCCCACGCGCGCATCCCGCCCCACGTGGAGGATCTCCTCGCCGGCGCCTCGGAGAGCGGCACCGTGGACGCCCACGGGATCCTGGCCTTCTACGCCGGGCTCGTCGCCCGCGCGGCCGCCATGGACGTGCGCCTCACGATCGACGACGCCACCGTGACGGTGCTCGCCGAGCCGACCGCCGCGAAGGCCGAGCCCGAGGCGCCCGCGCAGGCCGACCCGGTCGAGGGCACGCGCCCGAGCGACAGCGAGGCGCCCGACACGGCCCTCGCCTAGGTTCCGACGAGTCCGAAGACCAATTTTTGATCACCGGTTCGGCGCCGCAATCGGGGCCGACCGCTTGGCCGGCGGTCTCCCGCGCCGGCTCGCCGGCCGCGCTGCTCCAAAAGCCCGCGCTCGTTGGTCGAAAATGTTCAACGTCGGCGAATGAAAGCCTGCGGGCCCCTCGGCGCCCGCAACGCTTCCCTAACCCATCCCCCTCACAATCCTGACAGATCGGACCCCAATGCAGACGTGAATCGAGACCGCCGATGGACGACTTGCTGCGTGAATTCCTGACCGAGAGCAGTGAGCATCTCGATACCGTCGATACCGAGCTCGTCCGGTTCGAGCAGGACCCGAACAACGAAACGATCCTGCGCAACATCTTCCGCCTGGTGCACACTATCAAGGGCACCTGCGGCTTCCTCGGCCTGCCGCGCCTCGAAGCCCTGGCGCACGCCGCCGAGACCCTGATGGGCAAGTTCCGCGACGGCCTGCCGGCGACCTCGGCCTCCGTCACCCTGATCCTCGCGACCCTCGACCGCCTCAAGGCCATCCTGGCCGACCTCGAGACCACCGGCACCGAGCCGGCCGGCGCCGACGACGACCTGATCGGCGCCCTGGAGCGCATGGCTGAGGCGCCCCCCGAGGCCGCTCCCGCCCCGGCGATGCCCGCACCCCCGCCCATGCTGCCCGAGATCGCGCTGCCGGAGCCGGTGATGCGGGAGCTGAAGCCCGGCGAGGTTTCCCTCGACGATCTGGAGGCCGCCTTCCTGGCCGCGCCTGGCCCCGACGAGGAGCCGGAGCCCGCGCTCCCCGTGCCCGCCCCGATCCAGGCCGCCCCGCCGCCGGCCCCCGTCGCGCCGCCCGCGCCGGTCGCCGAGGCGCCGCCCGCGCGGGCTCCCGAGGCCCCCGCCGAGGGCGAGGCCGGCATCGCCAAGGTGCAGACGATCCGCGTGAACGTCGACACCCTCGAGCACCTGATGACGATGGTGTCCGAGCTGGTGCTGACCCGCAACCAGCTCCTCGAGATCGCCCGGCGCCACGAGGACACCAGCTACAAGGTGCCGCTGCAGCGGCTCTCCCACGTCACCGCCGAGCTGCAGGAGGGCGTCATGAAGACGCGCATGCAGCCGATCGGCAATGCCTGGCAGAAGCTGCCCCGCGTGGTGCGCGACCTCTCGGCCGAACTCGGAAAGCAGATCGAGCTGGTGATGCTCGGGGCCGAGACCGAGCTCGACCGGCAGGTCCTCGACGTGATTAAGGATCCGCTGACCCACATGGTCCGCAACTCCGCGGACCACGGCCTGGAATCGACCGCCGAGCGCGTCGCCGCCGGCAAGCCCGCCCGCGGCACCATCCGGCTCGCCGCCTATCACGAGGGCGGCACGATCACGATCGAGATCGCCGACGACGGCAAGGGCCTCGACCTCGCCGCGATCCGCCGGAAGGCGGCCGAGCGCGGCCTCGGCAGCCAGGCCGACATCGAGAAGATGACGGACGCGCAGGTCGCGAAGTTCATCTTCCACGCCGGCTTCTCCACCGCCAAGGCGGTGACCTCGGTTTCGGGCCGCGGCGTCGGCATGGACGTCGTCAAGACGAACATCGAGACCATCGGCGGCGTCGTCGACATCAACACCCAGCTCGGCAAGGGCACCACCTTCACGATCAAGATCCCGCTCACCCTCGCGATCGTGGCGGCCCTGATCGTCCGGTCGGGCGAGCATCGCTTCGCGGTGCCGCAGGTCGCGGTGCTGGAGCTGGTGCGGGTCGATGCGGCCTCCGCCCAGAAGATCGAGCGCATCAACGGCTCGCCGGTGCTGCGCCTGCGCGAGCGGCTCCTGCCGGTGGTGACCCTCTCCGGCCTCCTCGGCCAGGCGGAGGGCAGCGAGGTCCAGAGCGGCTTCGTGGTGGTGGCCCAGGTCGGCCGCCAGCGCTTCGGCATCCTCGTCGACGAGGTCTTCCACACGGAGGAGATCGTCGTGAAGCCGATGTCCTCCAAGCTCCGCCACATCCCGCTGTTTGCCGGCAACACCATCCTGGGCGACGGCGCGGTGGTGCTCATCGTCGACCCGAACGGCGTCGCTCGCCAGGTCAGCCAGACTTCCCAGGGCGCTGGGATGCCGAGCGAGGCCGAGGCCGAGGAGGCCGAGGCCGGCGACGCGAAGGCGACGCTCCTCGTCTTCAAGGGCGGCAACAACACCTACAAGGCGGTCCCCCTCTCCCTCGTCACCCGGCTCGAAGAGATCGACGCCGCCAAGGTCGAGTGGCTCGGCGGGCGTCCGCTCATCCAGTACCGCGGCCGCCTGATGCCGCTCGTCCCCGCCGACGAGGCGATCAGCATCCGCGCCTCCGGCACGCAGGCCCTCGTGGTCTTCTCCGACGGCGAGCGCGCGATGGGCCTCGTGGTCGACGAGATCGTCGACATCGTCGAGGACAAGCTCGACATCGAGATCACCGCCGAGCGCTCCGACCTCATCGGCTCGGCGGTGCTGCGGGGCCGGGCGACCGACATCATCAACATCGCCCACTTCCTGCCGCTCGCCTACGACGACTGGGCGCGGGGCCCCCGCAAGGCGGAGAAGCGCAGCGCCACGCTGCTCCTCGTCGACGACTCGGCCTTCTTCCGCGACATGCTGACCCCGGTCCTCAAGGCCGCCGGCTACAACGTGGTCGCTGCCGCGAGCGCCGAGCAGGCCCTTGCGGCCCTCCAGGGGAGCGCCCGCATCGACGTCGTGGTGACGGACCTCGAGATGCCCGGCCGCAGCGGCTTCGACCTCGTGGCCGCGATGCGCGGAGCCGACCGCCGCCTCGCGGCGATCCCGGTGATCGGCCTCTCGGCCTCCGTGGCGCCGGACGCCATCGAGCGCGCCCGCGCGCTCGCCATGACGGACCTCGTGGCGAAGTTCGACCGCAGCGGCCTGATCGCGGCGCTCGCCGAGGTCGAAACCGTCACCCTCGCGCACGCCGCCTGAGCCAGGATTTTCGGAGACCAGCGATGATGCAGGCCGCCAACACCAACGCCGCGGAAGCCGGCGCGACGGAAGAGTTCGTCACCGTCTTCGTCGGCGAGACCATGTTCGGTCTCGCCATCAACCGGGTGCACGACGTGTTCATTCCCTCGGGAATCACGCCGGTGCCCCTCGCGCCTCCGGAGATCGTCGGCCTGCTCAACCTGCGCGGCCGGGTGGTCACCGCCCTGTGCCTGCGCCGCCGCCTGGGGCTCGCGCCCGCCGAGAACCGGGACGCGACCAAGATGGCCATCGGCCTGGAGCAGGGGGGCGAGACCTTCGCGCTCGTGGTCGACGGGGTCGGCGAGGTGCTGAAGCTCGGCGCCGAGACCCACGAGCCGGTCCCGATCAACCTCGACGGGGCCTGGCGGGCCCTGGCGCTGGGCGTCCACCGCCTGGACGGGCGCCTCCTGATCATCCTCGACGTCGACGCGCTGCTGGCCTTCGGGGCCGGGCGCCTCGGCGCCGCCGCGGCCTGACCTCCCGAGAGTGCGTGCGATGAAGACCTGTCTGGTGGTCGACGATTCCGCGGTGATCCGCAAGGTGGCGCGCCGAATCGTCGAAGCCCTCGGCCTGACCGTCGGCGAGGCCGAGGACGGCGTCCTCGCCCTCCGGAAATGCGCGTCCGAGATGCCGGACGTCATCCTGCTCGACTGGAACATGCCGAACCTCGACGGCTACGCCTTCCTGCGGGAACTCCGCCAATCGGAGGGCGGGCACCACCCCAAGGTGCTGTTCTGCACGACTGAGAACGATGTCGGCGCGATCGCCCGGGCGCTCCGGGCCGGGGCCGACGAGTACATCATGAAGCCCTTCGACCGCGACATCCTGACAGCGAAGCTCGCCCAGGTCGGCCTCGCCGCCGACGCCGCCTGATGGACCCAGCCGGTCCCCGAAACGACGCGTGATCGAGGCGTAAACGATGCTGGCTGCCACGGCACCCCTTACGGCCAACCCCCGGACGCTCCCCTCCGCGGCGGCGCAGATCCGCGTCCTCATCGCGGACGATTCCGCCGTCGTCCGCGGGCTGGTGGCCCGGTGGATCGGGGAGGCCGGCTTCAACGTGGTCGGCACGGCCGCGAACGGGCGCATCGCCCTGGAGATGCTCGCCCGGCACGACCCGGACGTGGTGCTCCTCGACATCGACATGCCCGAGCTCGACGGCACCGAGGCGCTTCCGCGGATCCTCGCCGCTAGCCCCGGCATCCAGGTCGTGATGATGTCGACGCTGACGACCCGCAACGCCGACATCTCGCTGAAGTGCCTGGCGCTCGGCGCCGTCGACTACCTCGCCAAGCCCGAGAGCAACCGCGGCGTCACGACCTCGGATGCCTTCCGGGCGGACCTCGTGGAGCGGGTGCGGCTGTTCGGCTCCGCCCGCGCCCGGCGCCGGCCGCCGAGTCCGACATCCCCGGGGCCGGCCCCGGCAGCGCCGTCGTTCGCCCCGCCGGCGGCACGCCCGGCCGCGCCCGTGACTCTGCGGCCGAAGGCCCGGACAGCGATGGCGCCCCGGGTGCTCCTGATCGGTTCCTCGACCGGCGGCCCCCGCGCGGTGGGCGAGGTGCTCGAGAAGATCGGGCAGGCCACCCTCAAGCGTCTCCCGACGCTCATCGTGCAGCACATGCCGCCGGTCTTCACGGCGGTGTTCGCCGAGCACCTCTCGGGCCGCACCGGCCTCGCCGCTGCGGAGGGGAAAGCCGACGAGCCGCTGCTGCCCGGCCGGATCTACGTGGCGCCCGGCGGGCGCCACATGGGCCTCGCGGCGAGCGGCGGCCGCGACCCCGTGATCCGCCTCGACGACGGGCCGGCGGTGAATTTCTGCCGGCCGGCGGTGGACGTCCTGTGGAAGGACGCGGCCACCGTGTTCGGCGCCGCCACCCTCTCGGTGATCCTCACCGGCATGGGCTCGGACGGCACCCACGGCGCCCGCGCCCTAGTGGAGGCCGGCGGCGCGGTCCTCGCGCAGGACGAGGCCACCAGCACCGTCTGGGGCATGCCTGGGAGCGTGGCCAAGGCCGGCCTCGCCCAGGCGGTCCTGCCGCTCGCCGAGATCGGCCCGGCACTGCGCACGATGATCGCGGGACAGGGCGCATGACCGACCTCGATTTCGATTTTCTGCGCGCCTACCTCAAGCAACGCTCCGGCCTCGCGCTCACGCCCGAGAAGCGCTACCTCGTCGAGAGCCGCCTCGCGCCGGTCTGCCGCCGCTTCGGCCTCGCGAGCCTGCGCGACCTCTGCGGTGCCCTGAAGCTCTCGCGCGACGGCGCCATGGAGCGGGCCGTGGTCGAGGCCATGACCACGAACGAGACGTTCTTCTTCCGCGACCGGGTGCCCTTCGACCTGTTCCGGGACGTGCTGCTGCCGCAGGCGCTCGTGCGCAAGGCGGCCCAGCGCAAGCTGCGCATCTGGTGCGCGGCCTCGTCCACGGGTCAGGAGCCCTACTCGCTGGCGATCCTCCTGCAGGAGGCAGCCCCGCGCCTCGTCGGCTGGAGCGTCGACATCGTGGCGACCGACCTCTCGACCGAGGTGATCGAGAAGGCGCGCCTCGGGCTCTACAGCCACTTCGAGGTGCAGCGCGGCCTGCCGGTGCAGATGCTGCTGAAGTACTTCAGCCAGGTTGGCGAGCAGTGGCACCTCGCGCCGACGATCCGCAGCATGGTGGATTTCCGGCAGCTGAACCTGCTGAACGGCTTCGAGATGCTAGGGCAGTTCGACATCATCTACTGCCGCAACGTGCTGATCTACTTCGACGCCCAGACCAAGGCCGACGTGCTCGGCCGGCTCGCCGCGAGCCTCGCCCCGGAGGGCGCCATGCTCCTCGGGGCCGCCGAGACCGTGATCGGCCTCACCGAGGCCCTGGCGCCCAACCCGGAGCATCGCGGGCTCTACGGCCACCCGACGGGCGCCCGCAACGCCGCTCCGGCCGCGGCCGGCCCCTCGCCCCTGACGCTCCCGCCCCTGCGCCTCGCGATGGGGCGCTAGGGACGCCTGCCGGCCCGGATCGGAGCGCGCTCCGATCCGGGTCGCGGCCGCGTCGCTCGGCTCAGTCGCAGCCTTCCTTGTGGACGGTCTTCGACTCGCCGGCATCGTTCTCCTTGTGGACGGTCTTGGAGCCGCAGCCCATGCCGTCGGAGGAGCGCGTCACGGTCTTTCGCTCGACGGTGCCGGTGGTCTCGCCGACGACGGGGCCCGGCCCGTCGCGGCGGATGACCGTGGTCTCCTCCGCCGACGCGACGGTCGGGGCGACGAGGGCCGAACCCGCGATCACCATGGCGCAGGCCGCCGCGAGGGCGAGGCGGGCGGGGATGGGACCGTTCATGAAATCCTCCATGTTTCGAGAGCCATCGAAACGTAGAGGTTCACCGGACCGTTCCCGCAGAAGTTGAGTGCCGTCCAGGCCGATCGCCTCAGCCCTCGCCGGTGCGCCCGGCCGGCTCGCGGTAGGCTCTGCCCGCTGCCCGGGCGCGCTTCGGCCCGGGCACGGCCCGCGGCAGGGGGGCACCGCCGCTGCCCGCCTCGTTCAGGAAAACGGACAGCGCCGCGACCGAATTCGGGACCGCGAAGTAGATGATCGACTGGCCCTGCCGCAGCGAACGGATCAGGCCGGCCTTCTCCAGGTGCTGAAGGTGGAACGAGACGGTCGAGGCCGCGCAGGCCGAGACCTCCGCGATGCGGCCGGCCGCCATGCCTTCCGGGCTTTCGTGCAGGAGCGTGCGCACGATGTGGAGCCGGCTTTCCTGTGCCAAGGCGATGAGCATCGTGAGGGCATCGAATTCGTTTAGCATCGGTTCATTTTTCGATTGATATCGAAATTAGAGGTATTCCAAAGAGCTAGACCGTGAGCCGGAGGGCCCCATCAGGATGACCGAGGCGTTGATGCAGGCCAACCCGGCAGATCGTCCCGAGTCCGTGCGGGAGGAAGTGGCAAGAGCGCTGCCATCCCAGCTGTCGCCGGCGCTGCGCGACTACTTCGAGGCCGCCCGGGACGTGCCGCTTCCGCGGCACCTGGCCGACCTCCTCCTGCGTTTCGAGCAGGCGCTCGCGGAGAGCGGCGTCGACGTGGCGGCCGCCTTCCGCAGCGATCTCGTCGCGGCGCTGCCGGCGCTGCGCACCTTCGCGCTCTCGCTCTCCGGCAACGTGACGCGGGCGGACGACCTCGTGCAGGAGACCATGGCCAAGGCCTGGGCGAACCGGATGCGGTTCGCGGCCGGCAGCAACTTCACGGCGTGGCTGTTCACGATCCTGCGCAACCAGTTCTACACGGAGCTGCGCAAGTCCCGCCGGGAGGTCGAGGACGTCGATGGAGCCCAGGCGGCGCGGCTCTGCCGCGAGGCGGATCAGGAGCACGTCGCGGGCCTGCGCTCGGTGATGGACCTGATCGGGACCCTGCCGGTCTCGCAGCGGCAGGCCCTGCTCCTCGTCGGGGCGGAGGGCTGCACTTACGAGGAGGCCGCCCAGCGGCTCGGCTGCCAGGTCGGCACGGTGAAGAGCCGCGTCAGCCGCGCCCGCGCCTTCCTGACCGGGGCCCTCGACGCCGTGCCGATCCGCCGGGCCGGCCTGCCGGCCTGACCCGCATCCGATCAGCCGGGCCGGCGGGAGGCGGTCTTGAGCTACGCCAGGATGATGGTGTCGGTGGACCTCGGGCCCGCGGCCGCCGCCCGCGTGCGCCTCGCGGCCGACCTCGCGCACCGCCTCGGCGCCGGGCTGACCGGCATCGCCGCGACCCGGGGCCCGGCCCGCCCGCGCGGGGCCGCGACGGCCGGCACGGCGCTTCGCCTGCACGACATCGAGCGGGCCCGGCTGCTCTTCGAGGGCAATGCCGGGCAGGTCGCCCGCACGGCCTGGCGCGCGCGGGCGGCGAACGCGGCCGTCTTCCTGGTGGACCAAGCCCGGTCCGCCGACCTCGTCGTGCTCGGGCGGGCGGGGGATCTCGCGGCCGACCTCGCGGTGGAGCCGGGCCGCGTGCTGTGCGGGGCCGGGCGGCCCGTCCTGCTGGCGCCCCCGGGCTTCGAGCGCCTGGCCGCCGCGCGCGTCGTGGTGGCCTTCGGGGACGGGCCCCAGGCCCGCCGGGCTGTCACGGGGGCGATGCCGCTGCTCCAGCGGGCCGACCGCGTCTTCGTCGCCGCCCGGGACCGGGAACGCGATGCCGGCGCGGCCGAGGAGGTCGCCGCCTACCTCGCGGGCCACGGGGCCGCCGCCACCACCGACCTCCTGCGGGGACCGGCCGGCGACCCCGACGCGCTCCTCGACCTCATCGCCGGGCGGCGGGCCGACCTCGTGGTGCTCGGCGCGACGGGCCCTGCCTGGTTGCCCGGCAGGCCCTTCGACCGGCTCACCCGCGCGATGCTGCGGAACGCGCCGATCTGCTGCCTGATGAGCCGGTGACCGGGCTCACCTACCCCGGTTTTGGGCGCGGGCCTCAGTTCGGGCGGATCTCCGCCGCCTCGCGCCGCATGACCCTTCGCAGGACGCTGCCGAGCTGCGCGGCCGAGTAGGGCTTCTGCAGCAGCTCGAAGCCGTGGCCGCCCTCGCGGGCCAGCACGTGGCTGTAGCCGGAGGTCAGCACCACCGGCAGGCCGGGCCGGCGCTGCTGCAGCTCGCGCGCCAGGGCGACGCCGCCCATGCCGGGCATCACCACGTCCGAGAACACGGCGTCGAAGCCGGAAGCCCCGGTGTCGAGCCGCTCCAGCGCGTCCTCGGCATTCGTCGCCCAGGTCGTCTCGTAGCCGAGGTCCTGCAGGATCTGCGTGGCGAAGCGCCCGACCTCCAGGTTGTCCTCCACCACGAGGACGTGGCGTCCGCCGCCGTCGCTCGGTACCGCCGCAGCCTCGTCCGGGCCGCGCCCGGTGCCCGGCTCCGCCTCGACCGCGGGCAGGTAGAGGGTGAAGGTGGTGCCGTGCCCCGGCGCGCTCGTGACCTCGACGTCGCCGCCGGACTGCTTGGTGAAGCCGAACACCTGGGACAGGCCGAGGCCGGTGCCCTTGCCGACCTCCTTCGTGGTGAAGAACGGCTCGAAGATCCGGGCGAGGTGCTCGGGGCGTATGCCCGCGCCGGTGTCGGTGAGGGATACGGCCGCGAAGGGGCCCGGCGCGCCGGCGTGGCCGCGGATGACCGGCATCGGCACGCCGCAGACGAGGCCGACGCTCAGCGTGCCCTCGCCGTCCATCGCGTCCCGCGCGTTCACCGCCATGTTCACGAGCGCCGTCTCGAACTGGCTGAGATCGGCGTGCACGAAGCAGGTTTGCGCCGGCAGGTCCCGCACCACGCGGATGCGGGCGCCCGTCACCGTATCGAGCATGTCGGCGAGGGCCGACAGGCGCTCCGCCACGTCGAAGGTCTCGGGCTTGAGGGCCTGGCGCCGCGCGAAGGCGAGGAGCTGGCTGGTCAGCTTGGCGGCGCGGTCCACGGTGTCCGAGACCGCGTCCATGTAGCGACGGCGACGCTCCTCGGGGAGGTCGGGCCGGCGCAGGAAGTCCACCGACGAGCGGATGATGGTGAGCAGGTTGTTGAAGTCGTGCGCGACGCCGCCCGTCAGCTGGCCCACCGCCTCCATCTTCTGCGATTGCCGCAGCGCCTCCTCTGCCTCGAAGAGCCGGGCGGTCCGCTCCTCGACCCGCACCTCCAGGTTCGCGTTCAGGGCCTCCAGCGCGTCCACCGCCTCGCGCACGGCCGCATCCGCCCGCACCCGCTCGATATGCGCCCAGGATCGCTCCGTGACCTCGCGCAGCAGGGCGAGGTCGTAGCCGGACCAGAGGCGCGGCACCCGGTCGTGGATCGCCATCAGGGCCGTGAGGCGCCCGTCTTTGACGAGCGGCATGCAGATCGTCGCCGCGATGCCGATCGCCTGGAAGGTCGCGGCCTCCTCGGGGGCGAGCTCCGCCAGGTTGTCGTTGATGATCAGCGGCTCGCCCGCGCTCAGGTTGCGCACGGCGAGCCGGCCGAAATCCGCGAGGCTGTAATGTCCGACGATGCTCGGTGAACCGTCCGCCGCCCAGTCCCCGCGGATCGTGAAGCCGTCCGCGTCAGCGTCCATGTCGGCGTAGGCGCAGTTCGAGAGCTGGAGGTGCTGGGCGAGCATCCGCGTGGTCGTCGCCATCACGCCGTCCGCGTCGCTGGCGGGCGCCACGGCCCGCCCCAGACCGTCCAGGAAGGCGAGGCGCCGGTTCGCCACCACCGTCGCGGTGGTCTCCGTCACGGTGTCGAGCATGCCGACGACGCGGCCCTGCGGATCCCGGATCGGGCTGTAGCAGAAGGTGAAGTACACCTGCTCGGGGTCGTCGCCGCGCGTGATCACGAGCGGGAAGTCCTCGATGAAGGTGGGCGTGCCCGCGAACGCCGCCTCCACGATGGGTCGGATGTCGTCCCAGGCCTCGTGCCAGACCGCGTCGAACGGCCGGCCCAGAGCAGGGGGCTTGCCGCCGAGGATCGGCAGGAAGGCGTCGTTGTGGAGCGTGATGAGCTCCGGCCCCCAAACGATGGCCTTCGGGAACCGCGAGCCGAGCATGAGCGCGACGGTCGTGCGCAGGACGTCGGGCCACGCCGCCATCGGACCGAGCGGCGTCGCGGCCCAGTCATGCGCGCGGATGCGCGTGGCCATCTCGCCGTCGTTCTGGAGCCAGTCCGTCATGTGCCCCCGTTCTCCGGGGGATGGCAGTATTGGATCGGCCGGGTGCCAACAAGTCGCGCGGGCGAACATCCTCGTGCGACGCTTGCCCGCGCCGCGCCCTGTATCGCGGCCCGTTCCGGCTCGCCCATTCCCTCGCGATGCATGCTGATCACATGGACGCGGCGGACGGATGCCGCAGGGCCGCAACTCTAGGCGCTGCGCAGCATCGGATGCACGCACGAACACCGGGTCCGTCGATGATCGTCCGGCCTCGGCGGACGGTTGTCTACTCGGCGGCCGGCGGCGTGAGGGCGAGGAGGCGCGCGGTGCGCACCCGCGCGCCGGCCCGCGTCTCGGTCTCGGGCTCGGCCCCGAGCTGGCGGCGCCCGTCGCAGATCGCCGCGTGCACGGCGTCGACCGCGAGGATCAGGGCGCTGACGGTGCGGGTGTCGATGGTGCGTTCGCGGGCATGGCTGACCACGTCGGCCACGAGGCCGTCGGTCTCCAGCGCCAGCGCGTCGAGCTCCGCCTTGTGGGTCGCGCTGCGCACCTCCCGCAGCATCTCAAGCAGGCGGTCGAGCACGATGTCGATGCGCTCGCGGCGCTTGCGGGCGAGGCGCTGACCGAGCCAGGCGATGCCGGAGCCGATGGTGCCGCCGAAGAAGGCGAACAGGTAGATGTAATCCTCGTAGCGATCGAGGAAGGTCTGCTGCTCCCGCTCGAAATAGTCCACCGCGCCGGGGTGGTTCGGCAGCCGCGCCGAGGTCGCCGCGACGGTGGTGTCGAAGTCCGGGGCCTTCATCAGCTTGGCGATCGGCGCGGAGGCCGCGAGCTTCGAGCGCCACTCGAACAGGTGTTGGGTCGCCGAGGCCACCGCCACGCGGCTCACCGCGCCCCGGGCCATCAGGCGGTAGGAGACGCCCACCGTCTTGACCTCCTCCTCCGGCCGCTTCGGCCGGCCCCCGAACGTGCCGGCGGCGATCGTCACCGCCTGCAGCTCGGGCATCCGCTGGAGGATCGCGTCGCCGTCCGGCACGGCCACGAGGCCGATCTTGTGGTCCGGCGCCCCGAGCTCCACCGCCCGCACCGTGGCGATCGCGAGCTTGGAGGAGGGATTGGCGATCACGGCGGCCGCGTCGACCCGCTTCTCGGCGATGGCGGCCGCGACCTCCGCGGGCTTGAGGGGGATGATGGCCACGTGGCCGGCCGCGGGCTCGGCCTCGTCGGGTCCCGCCGCCGCGAAATCGTAGAAGGCGAGGAGGTTCGTCAGGAAGGGCAGGTCCGCGGCGTGCCGCACCACGAGGCCGATGCGCTTGCGCGCGAGATCCGGGAAATCGTCGATGCCGCTCGCCTCCGGGGCGGCGATGACCAGGGCCTCGTCGTGCAGGATGGCGAGGGTCAGCCCGTTCTCGGGCAGGAGCACGTCCGGCCGCACCACCGCGAGGTCGGCCTTGCCGGCCTGGAGCGCCGCGGCGCTGTCGCGGACGTCGTCGAAGGGCGCGATCTTGAGGCGGACGTCCTCCCGCCCGCGCGAGAGCGCATGCGCGTAGGCCTCCATCAGCGTCGCTTCGGCCCCGTCCCGCGGGCCGACCGCCACCGTCAGGATCGTCGGCCGCGACAGGTAGACGACGGCGCCGGCCACGGCCGCGAGGCCGAGCGCCAGCAGCACCAGAAGCCACTCGCGTCTCAAGAGGATTGCCGGCAGGCCATGCCCGAGCCCTCCACGTTGCGTGCGTTCCATGGACGACTCATGGACGACAAACCTGTTCAGATCGTGAAGAACCGGTAAGGCGGCGAAACGTTGCGTGTCCCGAGGTTGGACGAGAGATGGCCGAGACCAGGCAGACCGACCGCGCCGAGCGTGACGCAAGACTTACGCCGGCAAGACCCACGCCGCCCATCACCGCGGCCTACCTGGAGCGGGCGGCCCTTCACTATCTCGAGCGCTACAGCGCCTCGCAGGAGATGCTGCGCCGGACGCTGCGCCGCCGCGTCGAGAAGCGCGCCCGCGCCCGCGGGGAGGACGCGACGGCGTTCGCGCCGATGATCGAGACCGTGGTGCAGCGGGCCATCACCGCCGGCCTCGTGGACGATGCCCGCTTCGCTGCGGCCCGGCTCGCGACGCTGCGCCGCCGCGGCACCTCCGCCCGCGGCGTCACCGCGAAGCTCGCGGCGAAGGGCGTGCCGCGCGACGTGGTGGCGGCGGCGATGGCGGCCGAGCGGGACGCCGCCGATCCGGAGGAGGCGGCGGGCGTGGAGGCGCAGGCGGCGGAAGCCTATGCGCGCCGGCGCCGGCTCGGTCCGCATCGCCACCCCGACCGCAGGGCGGCAAACCGCGACCGCGACCTCGCCGCGATGGCGCGCGCTGGCTTTCCCTACGACCTCGCCAGGCGCGTCGTCGACAGCGAGACCTGACCCGTTCGTCGCCTCGCTGGACTTCGCGGGCCCCCGCTCCACCTGCGCAGGGCGTCGCGGCGACCGGGCATCCCGCCCGGCCCGTCGCACGCGGAGCGAGGATGGAATCGATGATCAACCGCAAGGCGCATGCCGTGTGGCAGGGCAACGGCAAGGAGGGCAAGGGCCGCATCACGACGGGCTCGGGCGTCCTCTCGGACCAGCCCTACGGCTTCAACACCCGCTTCGAGGACAAGCCCGGCACGAATCCGGAGGAGCTGATCGCGGCCGCCCACGCCGGCTGCTTCACCATGGCGCTCGCCTTCCAGCTTCAGGAGGCCGGCCTCGCCGCCACCGAGATGCGCACCGAGTCGGTGGTGACGCTGGAGAAGGACGGCGCGGGCTTCAAGGTGACGAAGTCGGCCCTGACGCTCACGGCCACGATTCCCGGGATCGACCAGGCCAAGTTCGATGAGCTCGCGCACGCGGCCGAGACCGGCTGCCCGATCTCGAAGGTGCTGAACGCCGAGATCACCCTCAACGCCACGCTGAACCCGGCCTGACCCGGACCGCGGCGCGCATCCCCCCGGGGTGCGGCGCCGCGACACGGGAAAGCGCACCGGGAGTGGCCGGGCGCGGCACCGTCGCGCCTTGAACGAACCGCGAACGAAGCCCATCGTCCGTTCATGGACGAGACGCTGGCCAAGAAGCTGCGCATCCTTGCCGATGCCGCCAAGTACGATGCGTCCTGCGCATCATCGGGCGCCCCAAAGCGCGCGGCCGGCAAGGACGGGCTCGGCTCGACCACGGGGGCGGGAATCTGCCACGCCTACACGCCGGACGGGCGCTGCATCTCGCTCCTGAAGATCCTGCTGACGAACTACTGCCTGTTCGACTGCGCCTACTGCATCAACCGGCGCTCCTCGAACGTGCGGCGCGCCAAGTTCTCCGTCGAGGAGGTCGTGACCCTCACGGTGGAATTCTACAAGCGGAACTACATCGAGGGCCTGTTCCTCTCCTCGGGCATCATCAAGTCGCCCGACCACACCATGGAGCTGATGATGCGCGTGGCGAAGTCGCTGCGGCGCGACCACGGCTTCCGCGGCTACATCCACCTCAAGTCGATCCCGGAGGCGAGCCCCTGGCTGATCGAGGAGGCCGGCCTCTACGCCGACCGGCTGTCGATCAACCTCGAATTGCCCACCGAGGCGAGCCTGGAGCGTCTCGCCCCCGAGAAGGACGGCGCCGCCATCCAGGGCGCCATGAGCCAGATCGGCGAGCGGATCATCGAGGCGAAGGCCGAGCGGCGCCGGTTTTCGCCGGCCGGCCAGTCCACTCAGGTGATCGTCGGGGCGGACGCGACCACGGACGCGGCGCTGATCGCGAAGAGCGCGCACCTCTACGACCATTTCGGCCTTAAGCGGGTCTACTACTCGGCCTACAGCCCGATCCCCCACGGCTCCGCGATCCTGCCGCCGCAGGCGCCGCCCCTGCAGCGGGAGCACCGCCTCTACCAGGCCGACTGGCTGCTCCGGTACTACGCGTTCTCGCCCGACGAGGTCGCGGAGGCGGCCGAGGACGGCATGCTCGCCCTCGACGTCGACCCGAAGCTCGCCTGGGCCCTCAAGAACCGCCATCGCTTCCCCGTCGACGTGAACCGCGCCGACCGGGAGATGCTGCTGCGGGTGCCGGGCCTCGGTGCCCGCGCCGTCGACCGGATCGTCAAGGCGCGCCGCCACGCGAGCCTGCGCCTCGACGACGTGGCGCGCCTAACCTCGGCCCTGAAGCGCGCCCGGCCCTTCCTGATCGCGGCCGATTACAGCCCGGCGCAGCTGACCGACCGCCTGGACCTGCGCGCCCGCCTCGCCGAGCCGGCGCGTCAGCTGAGCCTGTTCTGAGGGTGGCGCTCCACACCGTCGCCCTCCGCCCCGGCGCCGACCTCGACGGCTTCCGTGCCGCCGCGCGCCGCCTCATCGCGCACGCGGTGCCGCCCGAGGCGGTCGCCTGGTCGATCGGCGAGGCACCGGGCCTGTTCGGCGCGGCGGATGCGCCCGCGGACGGCGCCCCCTTGCGGCTCCCGCGGGCGGTGGCCGACCTCGTCCCCATGGTGGTGCCCCACCGCGACCCCGAGCGCTACGCGCTGCTCTACGCTCTGGTCTGGCGGGTGCTCGCGGGCGAGCGCGCGCTGATGGAGGTGGCGAGCGACCCGCTGGTGCATCGCCTCGGCCGGATGCGGAAGGCGATCGGCCGCGACCTGCACAAGATGCACGCCTTCCTGCGCTTCCGCCGGACCCTGGAGGCCGGAACCGAGCGTTTCGTCGCGTGGTTCGAGCCGGACCACCACATCCTGGCGTCGGCCGCGCCCTTCTTCGTCGACCGCTTCCGCGCCCTGCACTGGTCCATCCTGACGCCGGACGGGTCCGCCCACTGGGACCGGACGGCGCTCCGGTTCGGGCCGCCGGGGCAGCGCACGGACCTGCCCCCCGGGGACGGCTTCGAGGCGGGCTGGCGCGACTACTACGAGAGCACGTTCAACCCGGCCCGCACGAACCTGCGCGCCATGCGCGCCGAGATGCCCAAGAAGTACTGGCGCAACATGCCGGAGACCGCCGCGATCCCCGCCCTCGTGCGGGCGGCCGCGGGCCGGACCACCGAGATGATCGAGAGCGAGCCCGCCATGCCCGTGAAGCGCAACCCCGCCCGCGCCGTCGCCGCCATGGCGGATCAGGCGCCCGACAGCCTCGACGCGCTGAACGCCATCATCCGCCGCTCCGAGCCGCTGGTGCCCGGCGCTACCCAGGCGGTCGTCGGCGAGGGACCCCTCGGCGCCGCGATCGTCTTCGTCGGCGAGCAGCCCGGCGACCAGGAGGACCGACAGGGCCGCCCCTTCGTCGGGCCCGCCGGCCAGCTCCTGTCGCGGGCCATGGCGGAGGCCGGCATCGACCGGAGCGCGAGCTACCTCACGAACGCCGTCAAGCATTTCAAGTTCGAGGAGCGCGGCAAGCGCCGCATCCACCAGAAGCCGACGGCCGGCGAAGTGAGCCACTACCGCTGGTGGCTCGACCGCGAGCTGGATTTCGTGGCGCCGAAGCTCGTGGTGGCGCTGGGCGCGACCGCCGTCCTGGCGCTCACCGGCAAGGCCGTGCCGATCACCCGCGCCCGCGGGCCCTTCCGCTTCGAGCGCCTCGACAACCGCTTCCAGGGCTTCATCACGGTCCACCCCTCCTACCTGCTGCGCCTGCCCGACGAGGCGAAGGCCGAGGCCTACGGCGCCTTCGTCGACGACCTGCGGCGCGTGGAGGCGCTGGGGCGGGAGCTCGCGGGGTAGCGTCCCTGTGAAAGGCCGTCGTGCTGGACTATGGTGCCGCGATGGACAGCGCCGCCGCCCTCGCCATTCTCCGAGCGCATGCGGACGAATTGCGCCGTCGCGGCGTGCGGCACGCCGGCATTTTCGGGTCGGTGGCGCGCGGGGAGGCGCGGCCCGACAGTGATCTCGACCTGTTGGTCGAAATCGACTCCGAACAGGTGCGCGACGTCTACGACTATGTCGGCATCGTCCAGTACCTCGAGGAGCTGTTTCCCGGCCCAGTCGATATCGCGAACCGGAACGCGTTGAAGGACAGCGTCCGCCCGGGCGCCCTTCGCGATCGCATCGATGCGTTCTGACCGCGAGCGCCGCGCGCTGACCGTGATCGCCGTGTCCTCGCTCATGATCTGGCGCACCGTGCAGGAGCGCATGGCGGATCTGATCGCGGCCTGCGAGGCGGAACTCGATTCAGGATCCGCACCCGCTCCCTGAGTATCCATCGCCCTCACGCCTCCGCGGCATCCTCCGCCTTGTGCGGGCGGAGCTCCGGCGGGACCGGGGCGGCCTCGACCTCGGCGGCCGGGTCGTCGGAGCGGCTTTCCCGGCGGCTCGACTCGACGAAGACGCGGGCCTCGCCCTCCTTCACGCCGAGGCTGCGCAGCGCATAGAAGCTCATGCCGAGCGCGAGCTCGCGCTCGCCCATCAGCACGAGGCCGACCTTCCGCTCCTCCAGGCGCCGGCGCTCCGCGTCGCTGTGGGTGCGGATCAGCGTGTCGATCCCGGGCTTCACGCCGCGCGCGATCTCGATGAGACGCTCGGTGTTGTGCGAATCCGGCGTCGCGATCACGAGGATGCGGGCGCTGCCGATATCGGCCGCCTCCAGGATGCCGGGGGCCGCGGCGTCGCCAAACACCGCGTCGAGGCCGCGCTCGCGCAGGTCGAGCACGCGCCGCCGGTCGCGGTCCACCACCACGTAGGGCAGGTCCCAGGTCGCCAGGGCCTCGCCGATGCTGCTGCCGACGCGGCCGTAGCCGACGATCACCGCGTGATCGCGCCGGCCGGAGCGGGAGCCGCCCATCGCGACCTCGCCGGCGCCCCGGCGCTCGAACCGGCCCGCGAGGTTCGGCCGGTCGGCGACGTAGCGCTCGATGCGTCCCGCGAGCGCGAAGGCGAGGGGGTTGAGGGTGATCGAGAGCAGCGCCCCCCCGAGGATCAGGTCGCGGCCCTCCGTCGGCAGCAGCTTGAGGGACAGGCCGAGGCTCACGAGGATGAAGGAGAACTCGCCGATCTGCGCGAGGCTCGCCGCGATGGTCAGCGCCGTGCCGACCGGATGCTTGAACGCGAGGACTATCGCCACCGCCGCGAGCGACTTGCCGAGGATGATCACCCCGAGCACGGCGAGCACCGAGAGCGGCTCCCGCAGGAGGATGCCGGGGTCGAACAGCATCCCCACCGAGACGAAGAACAGCACCGCGAAGGCGTCCTGCAGGGGCAGGGAATCGGCCGCGGCCTGATGGCTGAGGTCGGACTCGGCGAGCACCATCCCGGCGAAGAAGGCGCCGAGGGCGAAGGAGACCCCGAACAGCTCCGCCGAGCCGAAGGCGATGCCGAGCGCCAGCGCGAGCACCGCCAGGGTGAAGAGTTCCCGGGAGCCCGTGCGGGCCGCCTGGTCGAGGAGCCAGGGCACGAGGCGGCGGCCGCCGACGAGCATGACGGCGGCGAAGACCGCGACCTTCGCGATCGTCAGTCCGAGGGTCAGCCAGAGGTTGCTGCCGTGAGCGGCCCCATGGGCCCCGTCGCCGCCCGCGCCGCCGAGGGACGAGGCCAGCGCCGGCAGGAGCACGAGCGCCAGCACCATGGCCAGATCCTCGACGATCAGCCAGCCGACCGCGATGCGGCCCTTGTCGCTGTCGAGGATGGCCCGCTCCTCCAGCGCGCGCAGCAGCACCACAGTGCTCGCGACCGAGAGGGCGAGGCCGAAGACGAGGCCTGCTCCGAGGCCCCAGCCCCAGGCGAGGGCGAGGCCGCCGCCCATGGCCGTCGCGACGCCGATCTGCACCACCGCGCCGGGCAGCGCGATGCTGCGCACCGCCATAAGGTCCTTGATCGAGAAGTGCAGGCCGACGCCGAA
Source organism: Methylobacterium sp. A54F (assembly GCF_053346035.1). Lineage (NCBI taxonomy): Bacteria > Pseudomonadati > Pseudomonadota > Alphaproteobacteria > Hyphomicrobiales > Methylobacteriaceae > Methylobacterium > Methylobacterium sp. A54F. Next base: position 56,657 of record NZ_JBKFBF010000019.1, read on the forward strand.
CATCAGCAGGATCACGCCGATCTCGGCGAGCTGGCCGGCGAGCTCCCCGTTGCCCACGAAGCCCGGGGTGTAGGGACCGATCAGCACGCCCGCCAGCAGGTAGCCCACCAGCGGCGGCAGGCGCAGGCGTTGCGCGGCCATCCCGCACACGAACGCGACCACGAGGCCGAGGGCGATGATGGCGATCAGCTCGGTGGTATGCGGCACGGTCGGGCGATCTCCGGGGCTGCGATCGGCGGGCGCGGGGCGTCCGCCCGTCCTGGCGAGGCGTGATGACGGGGGCTCGGAACCCTCCCTAGCCGAGCGGCGCGCCGAAATCCGTGCCCGTTTGCACCTGCGGTGCCGCTTCGCACAGTCAACCGCGGGAAACTTCGATCGGTCCGTGCCGCTCACGCCCGCGTGAAACCGGAAGATGCAACGCTCGGTTGGTGATCTGGAACGCGTCCTCCCGGGGGGAGGCACCGGAGATCGGCGCATGACATCGGGCCAACCTAGTTCGGGCCGAACCACCTCGGGCCGAACCACCTCGGGCCAAGACGCACCGCACCAGACCACGCCGGGCGGTGCGTCGGATCGGGGCTCGACCCTCTGGACGCTGGCGCTGGCCACCGCGCTCCTCGGCTTCGTGGCGCTGCCCCGCAGTCGCGCTCCCGCCTCCGCCGGGTCGCATCGGGGCGCGGCCGACGCCTCGCGCGCGCCTTCGGATTCGCACGAGGGCAGCGCGGCGCGCGCGGTCGCGCGCAGCCAGGACGAGCGCGGCCGGCAGGCCTCCACCCCGTCCGAGATCCCGGCCGCGGGCTGGAAGGACATCGCCCTGCGGGTGTTCCACGACATCAGCGAGAACCGCATCGTCTCGGTCGCGGCCGGCGTCACCTTCTACGTGCTGCTCGCGATCTTCCCCGGCATCGCGGCGCTCGTCTCCTGCTACGGCCTCGTGGCCGACGTGGGCACGATCAACCAGCACCTGGCGAGCCTGCAGGGGGTGCTGCCCTCGGGGGCCCTCGACATCATCGGCGAGCAGGTGAAGCGCATCACCGAGAAGGGCGACACCACCCTCGGGGTGACCTTCTTCACCGGCCTCGCCCTGTCCATCTGGAGCGCCAACGGCGGCATGAAGGCCGTCTTCGACGCGCTCAACATCGTCTACGAGGAGCGCGAGAAGCGGAACTTCTTCTGGCTGAACCTGCGCTCCCTCACCTTCACGGCCGGGGCGCTCCTGTTCATCGTCTTCGCCCTCGCCGCCATCGTGGTGCTGCCGGTGGTGCTCAACACGATCGGGCTGGGGGAGGGCGCCTGGCTCGTCGCGCTGCTGCGCTGGCCGGCCCTCCTCGTCGCCCTGCTGCTGGGCCTCGCCCTGATCTACCGCTACGGCCCGAGCCGGGACGCGCCGCGCTGGCGCTGGGTGACCTGGGGCAGCGCCCTCGCGGCCCTGCTCTGGCTCGTGGGCTCGGTGCTGTTCTCCTGGTACGTGGCGAACTTCGGCAAGTACAACGACACCTACGGGTCGTTGGGCGCGGTGATCGGCTTCATGACCTGGATCTGGATCTCGACCATCATCGTGCTGATCGGCGCCGAGGTGAATGCCGAGATGGAGCACCAGACCGCCCACGACACCACGGTCGGCCGGCCCCAGCCCCTCGGCACCCGCAAGGCCCGGATGGCCGACACGCTGGGCCACGCGAGCTGAGGGACCGGCCGCCAGACGGACCGGCGACTAGGTGCGCGGGCGGACCGCCTGTAGTAGGCTCGTCCGCCATGGATCGGGCAACCGTCATCGCGATTCTGCGCACCAACGAGGACGAGCTTCGACGGCGCGGCGTGCGGCATGCCGCCCTGTTCGGCTCGCTCGCACGCGGGGAGGCGGATGCCGCGAGCGACATCGACCTCCTGATCGACCTGGATCGCGGCGCGATCCGCGACGTGTTCGCCTATGCGGGCCTGTGCCGCTTCATTGGCGGGCTGTTTCCCGGGCGGGTCGACGTCTCGGACCGCGCCACGCTCAAGCCTCCGGTGAGGCGAAACGCCGAGCACGATGCCGTCCCGGCTTTCTGAGCGTGAGCGGGGCGCTTGCAACGACATCATCGAGAACGGCCTGGCGGCCCGCGGCTTCATCGCCGGGATGTCGTTCGATGCCTTCGCGTCCGATCAGCGGACGCACGACGCGGTCGTGCGCTGCATCGAGATCATCTCCGAGGCGAGCAGACGGCTCGGCCCGGAGCTTCGCGCACGTCACCCGCACATTCCCTGGCGGGACGTTGCGGACGCCGGCAATCTCTATCGCCACAGCTATCATCGGGTTGCGCTGGACATCGTCTGGAAGACCGTCCACGACCCCTTGCTTGAGATCATCGCGGCCTGCCGTGCCGAGGTGGAGCCGCCGGCTCCCTGAGGCGCGCCGCTCCGCCCGAGGCCGAGACACGTCCGCCCCATGAGCGCCGAGACCCAGCCCGCACAAAAGCCCGTCGGCTCCGGCGATCAGGTCCTCCTGGTCGACGGCTCGTCGTTCATCTTCCGGGCCTACTTCCAATCGATAAATCAGCCGGAGCGCTACAACTTCCGGCCCTCGGACGGGCTGCCCACCGGCGCCGTGCGCCTGTTCTGCGCCAAGATCGCCCAGTTCGTGCAGGAGGGCGCCGCCGGCACCTGCCCGACCCACCTCGCCATCGTGTTCGACAAGTCCGAGGGCTCGTTCCGCAAGGAGATGTTCCCGGACTACAAGGGCCACCGGCCCGACGCGCCGGACGACCTGAAGCGGCAGATGCCGCTGATGCGCGACGCGGTGCGGGCCTTCGGCCTCATCCCGATCGAGCTCGAGCGCTACGAGGCGGACGACCTGATCGCCACCTACGCGCGCCAGGCCGAGGCCCGCGGCGCGGGCGTCATCATCGTCTCCTCGGACAAGGACCTGATGCAGCTCGTCGGGCCGCTCGTGCGCTTCTACGACTTCGAGTCGGGCGCCAAGGGCAAGCCCGGCTACCGCCCCGAGCGCAACCTCGACGTCGAGGCCATCGTCGCCAAGTGGGAGGGCCTTCAGCCGGGCCAGATCGGCGATGCGCTGGCCCTCATCGGCGACACCTCCGACAACGTGCCCGGCGTACCCGGCATCGGGCTCAAGACGGCGGCGGCGCTGATCAAGGAGTTCGGCAGCCTGGAGGCGCTGCTGGAGCGGGCGGGCGAGATCAAGCAGCCGAAGCGGCGCGAGACGCTGCTCGCCAACGTCGAGCAGGCCCGCCTCTCGCGCCGGCTCGTGGCGCTGATGGAGGACGTGCCGGTCCCCGTGCCGCTCGACGACCTCGCTCTGCCGAAGCCCGACCCCGAGCGTCTCGTCGGCTTCCTCAAGGCGATGGAGTTCAACACGCTGACGCGCCGCATCGCCCAGATGCTGCACGTCGATCCCGAAGCGGTGAAGCCGGACCCGAAGCTCCTGCCCGGCGGCACCGCGCACGCCTACGCCAACGCGGAGGGCGGCAGCGACGCGGTGCCGTTCTTCGGCGACAGCGTCCCGCCCGACCCCGAGACCGCGGCGGCCGGTGCCGAGCGGCCGGACGGCGCCGCCCCGCCGCAGGGCGCGGCGGAGGTCGACCCCTTCGCTGATCTCGGCCTGCCGGACGTGACCCCGAAGCCGCGGGCGCCAGCCGAGCCGACGCCGTCGAACCTCGTCGCCGCCCGCGCCGCGGAGGCCACGAAGCCGTTCGACACCGCCGCCTACGAGACGATCCTGACGCCCGAGCAGCTCGAAGCCTGGATCGCGGAGGCCCGCGAGGCCGGCGTCGTCGCGGTCGATACCGAGACCGACGCCCTCGATGCGAACCGGGCCGGCCTCGTCGGCGTGTCGCTCGCCGTGGCGACGGGTCGGGCCGCCTACATTCCGCTCGCCCACATCCGCGTGCCGCAGGCCGGCGACCTGTTCGGCGGCGAGGCGGCGGGCGACCCCGGCGGCCGGCTGCCGGAGCAGATGCCCCTCGACACCGCGCTCGGCCTGCTCAAACCGCTCCTCCAGGATCCGTCGGTCCTGAAGGTCGGCCAGAACCTCAAGTACGACTGGCTGGTGCTCGCCCGCTACGGCATCGAGGTCGGCCCCTACGACGACACCATGCTGATCTCCTACGTCCTCGATGCCGGCAAGGGCGGGCACGGCATGGACGAGCTGGCCCGGCGCCACCTCGGCCACCAGCCGATCACCTTCTCGGACGTGGCCGGCACCGGGCGCGCGAAGGTCACCTTCGACAAGGTGCCCCTCGACAAGGCCACCGCCTACGCGGCCGAGGACGCGGACGTGACGCTGCGCCTGTGGCGGATGATGAAGCCCCGCCTCGTCGCCGAGCGGCGGGTCGCCGTTTACGAGACCCTGGAGCGGCCGCTCCTGCCCGTGATCGCCCGGATGGAGCGGGCGGGCATCCGCGTCGACCGCAACATGCTGAGCCGCCTCTCCGGCGACTTCGCCCAGACGCTGGCGCGCCTCGAGGAGGAGATCCAGGAGGATGCCGGCGAGACATTCTCCGTGGGCTCCCCGAAGCAGATCGGCGACATCCTGTTCGGCAAGATGGGCCTGCCCGGCGCCAAGAAGACGCCCTCGGGCCAGTGGGCGACCCCCGCGACGCTCCTCGAGGAGCTCGCCCAGGCCGGCCACCCGCTGCCGCGCAAGATCCTCGAATACCGCCAGCTCTCGAAGCTGAAGTCGACCTACACCGACTCGCTGCAGGAGCACGCCGACCGCGAGTCGGACCGGGTCCACACCTCCTTCTCGCTGGCCGCCACCACCACGGGCCGGCTCTCCTCCTCCGAGCCGAACCTGCAGAACATCCCGATCCGCACCGAGGAGGGCCGCCGGATCCGGCGGGCCTTCGTGGCGGCGGCGGGCAACCGCCTGATCTCGGCCGATTACAGCCAGGTCGAGCTGCGGCTCCTCGCCCACATCGCCGACGTGCCCCAGCTCCGCCAGGCCTTCGAGGACGGCATCGACATCCACGCGGCGACCGCCTCGGCGATGTTCGGGGTGCCGCTCGGCGAGATGACGCCGGACCTGCGGCGGCGGGCCAAGACCATCAACTTCGGCATCATCTACGGCATCTCGGCCTTCGGCCTCGCCGACCGCCTCGGCATCCCGCAGACGGAGGCCTCGGCCTTCATCAAGCAGTACTTCGAGCGCTTCCCCGGCATCCGCGCCTACATCGACGACACCAAGCGCTTCTGCCGGGACAAGGGCTACGTCACCACCCTGTTCGGCCGGGTCTGCCACTACCCGCAGATCCGCTCGAACAACCCACAGGAGCGGGCGAGCGTCGAGCGCCAGGCCATCAACGCCCCGATCCAGGGCACCGCGGCCGACATCATCCGCCGGGCCATGACCCGCATGGAGGGGGCGCTCGCCGCCGAGCGGCTCTCCGTGCGCATGCTCCTGCAGGTGCACGACGAGCTGGTCTTCGAGGCGCCCGAGGAGGAGGTGGACCGGGCGCTGCCCGTGATCGCCCGGGTGATGGAGGAGGCGCCCTCGCCCGGCATCACCCTGCGGGTGCCGCTCGCCGTCGAGGCGCGGGCCGCGGCGAACTGGGAGGAGGCGCATTGAGGGAGACCGGCCGCCGGCAAGGCGCCGAGGCCTACCTCTGAGGCGCAGACCTCAGGCTCGACCGGTGTTGAACGCGACGGCCGCCATGATGAGGGCCCTGAAGGCGGCCTCGTCGACCGCGTCGCCCTCCCGCAGGTCGATCGCCCGCCGCGTGCCGCCGTCCAGCCCGGCGTTGAAGAGGCCTGTGGGATCCGGCAGCGAGGCACCCCGCGCGAAGGTCAGCTTGACCTTGTCCCTGTAGGTTTCGCCCGTGCACAGGATGCCTGCGTGCGACCAGACCGGGACACCCAGCGGGTTCGATGGCTTCCGCCATTTCACGTCTTCGGCGACCTCGGGGTCGGCCTGCCGGATCAGCCTCCGGACGGCGGCCAGCATCGTCCCGCGCCAGTCGTGAAGTGCGGCGATCCTCGCATCGATGGCTTGGCCCCCTGTGCCGGCATCCTCGCCCGCGCGCTGAGGCGCCGCATCCGCGTTCCCGGTAGCCATCGGCATCTCCTCTCGCGTGCTCCCGTACTCACCCCTGGCGGCGCCAGGTCCGCGATGGCCGATGGCTCGGCGCCTTGGGGGCCCGAGCCGCGGCGGCCCCTCCTCGAAGACCCGGTCCGCTCCGATCAGCAGGTCCCGCGCGTTCGGCGGCACCGGGAACCCATAGCCATCGGCCGTGCGCTCCCAGACGAGGCGGCCCTCCGCGTGGCAGGTTGCCGGGGGACGGCAGGGGTCGCGCGGGCGGCCATGTCCACGCGCGCTCTCCCCTGCTAAGGCATCCGCCCGATGCCTCACACCGTCGCCGCCCTCTATCGGTTCACGCCGCTCCCCGACGCGGACGCCCTCGTCGCGCCGCTGCTGGCCTTGTGCGAATCCCTCTGCCTCGCCGGCACGTTGCTCCTCGCCCGCGAGGGGATCAACGGCACCGTGGCCGGCACCACGGAGTCGATCGCGGCCTTCCTCGGCGAACTCCGCGCCGGCCCGCTCCTCGGCGGCCGGCTCGACGGGCTCGAATGCAAGCTGTCGCGGGCCGACGCGCCGCCCTTCCGGCGCATGAAGGTGAAGCTGAAGCCCGAGATCGTCACCTTCGATCGCGGTCGGACCGACGCGACGGGCGACGTCGGCATCCGCGTCGCGCCGGCCTCCTGGAACGCGCTCCTCGACCGGCCGGACGTCCGCGTGATCGACACCCGCAACGCCTTCGAGGTGGCGCTCGGGACCTTCTCGGGTGCCGAGAACCCGGGCCTCCGGTGCTTCGGCGACTTCCGCGCCTACACGGATACCCTCGATCCCGGCGAGCCGGGCGCCATCGCCCTGTTCTGCACCGGCGGCATCCGCTGCGAGAAGGCGGGCGCGTACCTCCGGGCGCGCGGCTTCGCGAACGTCCACCTCCTCCAGGGCGGCATCCTGAAGTACCTGGAGACCGTGCCGGAGGCCGAGAGTCGCTGGCGCGGCGACTGCTTCGTCTTCGACGGCCGCATCGCCCTCGGCCACGGCCTCGGCGAGCGGCCGGACCACCCGCCCGAGGCCCTGCGATGAGCGACGACGCGAGCCGCATCGACCGCCTCGAGATGCGCCTGACCGAGCAGGACCTCGTGATCGAGGACCTCAACCGGACGATCACCGAGCAGTGGCGGCTGATCGACCGGCTGGGCCGGCAGGTCGCGGCGCTGACCGAGCGCGTCGAGGCGGCGGCCGAGCGCGGCGCCTCCGGCGCGCCGGAGCCGCCGCCGCCGCACTACTGAGCCCTACGAGAAGCTCGCCTGGCTCACGAACTTGGTGGCGAGGTAGGCCTCCAGCGCCTCGGCTCCGCCCTCGCTGCCGTAGCCCGAATCCTTGACGCCGCCGAACGGCGTCTCGGGGAGCGCGAGCCCGTGGTGGTTGATGCCGAGCATGCCGCTCTCGACGCGGGACGCGACCCGGGCGGCGCGCTCCGCCGAGCGGGTGTAGGCGTAGGCCGCGAGGCCGTAGGGCAGGCGGTTCGCCTCTGTCAGCGCCTCCTCGTCCTCCGAGAAGCGCTGGATCGCCGCCACCGGCCCGAAGGGCTCCTCGTTCATCAGGCGGGCCGAGAGCGGCACCTCCGTGAGGACGGTCGGCTCGAAGAAGTTGCCCCGGTTGCCGATGCGCTTGCCGCCGGTGCGCAAGGCGGCGCCCTGCGCGGTCGCATCGGCCACGAGGCCTTCCATGGCTTCGAGGCGCCGGCCGTGGATCAGGGGGCCCATCTTCGTCTCGGGGTCGAGCCCGTCGCCGACCCGGAGGCCCTCGCTCAGGGCGACGAAGCCGTCCACGAAGCGGTCGAAGACCGAATCGTGGACGAGGAAACGGGTCGGCGCCACGCAGACCTGGCCGGCGTTGCGGTACTTGTTGGCGCCGAGCACGGACACCGCCTTCTCGACGTCGGCATCCGCGAACACGATCGCGGGGGCGTGCCCGCCGAGCTCCATCGTCACCCGCTTCATGTGGCGTCCGGCGAGGCCCGCGAGCTCCTTGCCGACCGCCGTCGAGCCCGTGAACGAGATCTTCCGGATCACCGGGTGCGGGATCAGGTAGGCCGAGATCGCGGCCGGGTCGCCGTAGACGAGGGAGAGGCAGTCGGCCGGCACGCCCGCGTCGAGGTAGGCCCGCACCAGCTCCGCGCAGGAGGCCGGCGTGTCCTCGGGGCCCTTCAGGATCACCGAGCAGCCGGTGCAGAGGGCGGCGGCGATCTTGCGCACGGCCTGGTTGATCGGGAAGTTCCAGGGCGTGAAGCAGGCCACGGGGCCCACCGGCTCGCGCACCACGAACTGCATCACCCCGTCGGCGCGGGGCGGGATCACCCGCCCGTAGGCGCGCTTGCCCTCCTCGGCGAACCAGTCGGTGACGTCGGCCGCCACCAGCGTCTCGGCGCGGCTCTCGGCCAGCGGCTTGCCCTGCTCCAGGGTCATCAGGCGGGCGATCGTCTCCACGCGCTCGCGCAGGAGGTCGGCGGCGCGGCGCAGGACCTTCGCCCGGTCGAAGGGGCCGACCCTGCGCCAGGCCGCGAAGCCGCGCTCCGCCGCCGCGAGGGCGTCGTCGAGGTCGGACCGGGTCGCCACCGCGAGCCGGCCGATCGCCTCGCCGGTGGCGGGGTTGAGGACCGGCAGCGTCTCCCCGTCCGCCCCGGCCCGCCAGCGGCCGGCGACGTGCAGCTCGACATCCGGGTAGCTGGGCGCGGCGTTCGGGGGCGAGGAGGACATCGGGGTCGGGCTTCCCTGACAGGGGGCGCCGGCGGCGCCCGGGACAGCCTTGTCGACCCATCCGGGGTCGCCCGCAAGGTGGCGCGGTAAGTCGCCCTCAGGCGGCGACGCGCCGGTCCACGGCGTCCCGGCCGAGCACCTGGGCCCGCTCCCCGCGGCGCGCCTGCAGGGTGCCGCCTTTCGGGACGACCTTCCAGCCGTCGCGGCAGCCGTCGATCGGCTCGGAGACCACCACCAGCCCCTGCGCGTCCTCGCGGTAGTAGAGGCTCGGCGGCCGGCCGTCGCAGGCCCAGCGATAGGCCGTGAGGGTCTCGCCGTCGGTGAGGAGCGCGGTGAAGCGCAGGGGCTCGCAGACCGAGGCGGCCTGCATCAGCCCGCGCACCGTGGCGAGCGTCTCGGCCATCGCGCCGAGCGGGTCCTCGATGAGGCCGTTGGCCAGCGCCAGCAGGAAGATCGCCTCGGAATCGGTGGTGCCGCGTCGCCCGTCGTAGAACGCGTCCGGGATGAGGGCTTCGAGGCGCCGCTTGATCCGGTGATACCCGCCGATCTGGCCGTTGTGCATGAACATGTGCCGCCCGTGCACGAACGGGTGGCAGTTCGCCCGGGCGGTCGCCGTGCCGGTGGAGGCGCGCACATGCGCGAAGAAGGTCCGGGCCCGGACCTGGGCGCAGAGGCTGACGAGGTTCTCGTCCGACCAGGCGGGGGAGACGTCGCGGTAGATGCCGGGCTCCGGCCGCTCGCCGTACCAGCCGATCCCGAAGCCGTCCCCGTTGGTCTCGGTCTTTCCCTCGTCGGCATGGAGCGACTGGTGCACCAGCGAGTGGGTCGGCGCGCAGACCAGCTCGGAGAGGAAGACCGGCTCACCGCTGTAGGCGAGGAAGCGGCACATGGCTGACCAGAACCCCCTGGGACGAGTCGGGCGGGACGCGCTTCGGTCTTAGCAAGCCGCGTTCCGCTTCGGCTCCGCTGTCGTCGAACCGTAACATTCGAGCGTTCGTGGTGAACAGTTTCTTAATGCAACGCAGCATGGCGGGAGTTTGGTCGCCGGGCCGGCTTCGGCGCCACGCCGCCGGAAATCGTTGGGGATTCGGGATCAAACCCGACTCTTGTCGATTGAAATTTAGCGGCGCAGCATGGCCGGCGGGGAATCAGCGGCCCGCTGCGAGGCCGCGAACCCGAGGCATCACGCGCATCCCGAAGAACAAGGAGGCTCCATGGGCCAAGCTCTGCCTGACTGTCCGGTCGCCCTCGTCGTCGAGGACGACGCGGCTGTCCGCAACCTCGCGACCGCGGTCCTAGAGGAGACCGACCTCGACGTGATCGCCTGCGAGAGCGCCGAGGCTGCGATCTCGGTGCTGGAGCGCCCCGACGTCAACGTCGCCTTGCTCTTCGCGGACGTGCGCCTGCCCGGGCAGATGGACGGCCTCTCGCTCGCCCGCACGGTCGGCGACCGTTGGCCGGATGTCCGGGTGATCGTCACCTCGGGCTACGACGAGGGCGGTTCCGAGCGCCTGCCGCGGCAGGCCGTCTTCATGCAGAAGCCCTGGCGGGCCCTCGACGTGCTGGTCCAGGCCGAGCGCGCGACCGTGGCTGCCGCCCGCGCGGCCTAAGCACGACGCAGAAAGGCCCGCGTCGCGCCTGCGACCGGGCCCTTCGATGGGGAACGAGCGGGGCGGCTTGAGCCGGCCCCGGCGCGATCAGGCCGACTGCGGAGCGCCGGCTGCGCCCTGCTGCGGGGCCGAGGCGGCGGACGGAGCCGCGGAGGGGAAGCCGGGGCGGCGCGGACCGGCACCGAAGCGGGGCTTCGGCTTCGGAGCGGCGATCAGGCCCTCGCGGATCGCGGTCTTGCGCGCCTGCTTGCGGGCACGGCGAACGGCCTCAGCCTTCTCGCGCGCCTTGCGCACGGAGGGCTTCTCGTAGGCCTTGCGCTGCTTCATCTCACGGAAGATGCCCTCGCGCTGCATCTTCTTCTTCAGGACGCGCAGCGCCTGATCGACGTTGTTGTCGCGAACGAGTACCTGCAACGGTCTTGATCCTCTGAACGAAATGCTTCGGTCGGCACCGGCATCGCGCCCCGTCGCTGTGCGGGAAACCGACAAACGCCCCTGGCCCGGGGGCTACCCGGGAGGGACGGCGATCGGTCGGTCGCGAGTCGGCGCAGAAACTACACCTGAGGCGGCTTCTACACGAAGGCCGCCAGCATTCCAACTGTCTCAGTAGCGCGTGGTCAGGGCGACGAGCCAGTCCGGCGAGGCGCCGACCAGATAGGCCTCCGCCCGCTTGTCGAGGCCCGACAGGATCATCAGCCCGGTCACCGCCAGCAGCACGCCCAGCGCCGGCTTGAGGACCCGCGCCCCGGCGGAGAGCCGTGTCCGCCAGCGCAGCAGCGCCCCGCGCGACAGCAGGCCGAGGGCGAGGAGCGGCAGGGCCGCGCCGACCCCGAAGGCGAGCATGACCAGCGCGACCTCGCCCAGGCGCTCGCCCTTGGCCGCGAGGAGCGAGGCGGCCCCGAGCGTCGGCCCGACGCAGGGCGCCCAGACCGCACCGAGCAGGAGGCCGACGCCGAACTGCCCCGGGAGCCCGCCCGCCGAGAAGCCGCCGAACCGGTGCTCGACCCAGGCGCCAGCGGGTCCGCCCGCCGCGGCGAGGCGCGCCTGAAGGCTCGGAAGGGCCAGGACGAGGCCGAGGAGGATCAGGAGGATCGCGGCGGCCGCGCGGAAGAGGCCGGTGTCGAGGCCGATCGCGAAGCCGACCGTCGCCACGAACAGGCCGATCGCGGTGAACGACAGCGCGAGGCCGCCCGCCAGGGCGAGCGGCCCGAGGCGGTGCTCCCCGGCGGCGGTCCCGAGCACCACCGGCACCAGCGGAAGCACGCAAGGGGACAGGATCGAGAGGAGGCCCGCGAGGGCCGAGAGGCCGATCAGGCCGAGCATGAGCGCGTCCGCAACCTTCGTTGCGCGCAATCTGCCGCCCGGGCGACCGGGCGGCAAGGGGCGGATGCGCCCTCAGGCGGCCCGGACGGTCTCGACGAACCGCGAGACCTCGGCGCCGAGGTGCTCCGACTGGCGCGACAGCTCCGAGGCGGAGGCGAGGAGCTGGGCGGCCGCCGCTCCGGTCTCCTCCGCGGCGCCGGCCACGCCCGAGATGTTGCCGGTGACGGCCGCGGTGCCGCTGGCGGCCCGGGCGACGTTGCGCACGATCTCCTTCGTGGCGGCGGCCTGCTCCTCCACCGCCGCCGCGATCGAGGTCGCGACCTGGCTGATCTCCGTGATCCGTCCGGTGATACCGGAGATCGCCGACACGGCCTGGCCCGTCGAGGCCTGGATGCGGGCGATCTGGCCGGCGATCTCGTCGGTGGCGCGGCTCGTCTGCGCGGCGAGCTCCTTCACCTCCGTGGCGACGACCGCGAAGCCGCGCCCCGCCTCGCCGGCCCTGGCCGCCTCGATGGTGGCGTTGAGCGCCAGCAGGTTCGTCTGCCCCGCGATGGTGGAGATGAGCTGGACCACGTTACCGACCTGGGCGGCCGCATCGCTGAGTTCACGCACGAGTCCGGCCGTCTGTCCGGCCTCGTCCGCGGCGAGGCGGGCGAGTTCCGCCGAGCCGTCCGCCTGGCGGCCGATCTCCGCCACCGAGCCGCCGAGCTGCTCGGCCGCGGCCGAGACGGTGGCGACGTTCCCGCTCGCCTGCTCGGCGGCCGCCGCCACCGTGGTCGATTGCGCGGCGGTCTCGGTGGCGGTCGCGGTCATGCCTTGGGCGGTCGCCTGCAACTCGGTGGCCGAGGCCGAGACGACCCCGACGATGCCGCCGATCGCGGCCTCGAACGAATCCGCGAGCTCCAGCATGGTCGCCTTCCGCTGCGCCTCGACGCCGGCCCGGGCGAGCTCCGTCTCCTCTTCGAGTGCGCGGGTGCGGATCAGGTTCTCCTTGAACACCTGCACGGCGGCGGCCATCGCGCCGACCTCGTCGGTCCGGCCGGTGCCCGGGATCGCCACCGTGACGTCGTTGGCGGCCAGCCGGCTCATGGCCTGCGTCATGCCGCGGATGGGCCGCGTGACGCTCGCATGGAGCAGGAACAGCGCGCCGATCGCCGTGGCGATGGTCGCGGCGGTGCCGACGACGTTCGCGAGGCGCGAGCCGGCAGCGGCCGCGTCGGCCTCCTTGGAGCGCTGCCCCAGGAGCGAGCGCTCCATCTCGCCGATCTCGGCGGCCTTGGCGCGCACCGCGTCCATGGAGGCCTTGCCGCTGCCGCTGGTCTCGATCGCCCGCGCCTGATCCCGCGTGGCGGGATTGCGCATCAGCGCGATCGCGCGCTCGGCCACCTCGTCGACCCAGCGGCGCGCGAAGCCGTCGAGGGCCGTGAGGCGGGCCTGCTGCACGGCGTTGTCCGCCGTCAGCTCCCGGGCCCGCGCCAGGGCGCCGGAATAGACGGTTCCGCCCGTGCGGTAGGGCGCCAGGAAGTCCTCCGATCCCGACAGCAGGAACCCGCGCAGGCCCGTCTCGCGATCGACCATCGACCCGGTGATCTTGTCGACTTCGTCGAGGACCGCGTAGGTGTGCGCCGTCCAGTGCCCGGTCCGCTCCAGGGTGTCGAGGCTGCGCCAGGATGTGGCCGCGATCCCGAGGCTCACCACGATCATCAGGCCCATGGCGAGGCCGATCTTCATGCCTAATCTGATATTGGACCACCGCGCCATCATGGATCGCAATCCGTCTTTTCGATGCGGGGCCAACCCCACGCATCCTATGCACGGATTCCACCACGACGTGCTGAAGGGCGGCTCAACGCGGGCGCTCGTGAACGACGCTTCCTCGCCCGCGATTTGTCGAAAGCAGTTCGCCCGCCGGAATGGCGGGCGAGGCATGTGAACGATAATTGCTCAGGCGCGGAGCGGGCGCCTCAGGCCGCCGATGCGATTCCGCCGGACTCCGCCCGCGCGGTCTCGGCGACGAGGTAGGCGTGCGCCTCCTCCCGGCGCTCGAAGATGTGCGGCGCGAGGCCCCGGCGGCTCAGCGCCTCCTGCATCTTCAGGCGCAGGAACGCGCTCGTCGCGTAGCGGGTGGTGGTCAGGTAGTGGTGCTTGCCCAGGTACTCGATCAGCTCGGCATAGTCGTCGTAGAGGTTCTCGCCGATGCGGAACCCGTCGTGGTTGACGATCGAGTTGACCCGCTGGCCCGCCCGCAGGCACGCGGTCTCCAGCACCTGGCGCAGGGCGTCGATGTCGCCCCGCGAGCGCACCTGCCAGCCTTCGAGGTTCACGAAGAGGAGGTTGCGCTCCTTGTCGTAGCTGACCCGCTCGTGGAGGTTGAGGTTCAGGAGGTCGGCGAGGAGCTCCATCGGCTCCTCGGCGAAGATCCGGCGGTCCATGAGGATGGGGTTCTCGATCACCGGCACGAAGTCCATGTGCGAGAGGATGTCCCGGCCGATGTCGATGCCCGGCGCCACCTCGATCAGTTCGAGGCCGCGCTTCGTCAGGTGGAAGACGCAGCGCTCCGTCACGTAGAGCACCGGCTGCAGGCGCTCCTGCGCGAACGGCCCGCTGAAGGTGTTCTGCTCGACGAGCGACACGAACTTGCGCGCCTTGCCCTCCTGGACGATGCGCAGCTTGCCCTCGTCGACCGTCGTGACGAGGCCGCCGCTCGTGAAGGTGCCGGCGAAGACCACCTTGCGGGCGTTCTGGCTGATGTTGATGAAGCCGCCGCAGCCGTTTAGGCGCCCGCCGAAGCGGCTGGTGTTGACGTTGCCGTGGCCGTCGCACTCGGCCATGCCGAGGCAGGTCATGTCGAGCCCGCCGCCGTCGTAGAAGTCGAACATCTGGTTCTGGTCGATGATGCAGTCGGCGTTGGTCGCCGCGCCGAAGCTCGATCCGGAGGCCAGCACCCCGCCGACGGCGCCCGCCTCGGTGGTGAGCGTGATGTAGGGGGTGACCTTCTCCTCGGCGGCCACCGAGGAGATGCCCTCCGGCGCGCCGACGCCGAGGTTGACGACGCCGTTCGGCGGCAGCTCGAAGGCCGCGCGCCGGGCGATGATCTTGCGGGCATCGAGCGGCATCCGCTTGAGGCCCGCCACCGGCACCCGGATCTCGCCCGCCAGCGCCGCGTCGTGCTGCACCCCGTAGTTCATGCGGTGCTGCTCGGGCTCGGCCACCACCACGCAGTCCACGAGCATGCCGGGCACGCGCACGTCCTTCGGCTTGATCGAGCCCTGCTCGACGATCCGCTCCACCTGCGCGATCACGATGCCGCCGTTGTTGCGCGCCGCCATCGCCTGGGCGAGGTTGTCCAGGGTCAGCGCCTCCTTGGCCATGCAGAGGTTGCCGGACGGGTCGGCCGATGTCCCGCGGATGAAGGCGACGTCGATCTTGGTGGCCGTGTAGAACAGCCACTCCTCGCCCCCGACATCGACGAGCTTGACGATCTCCTCGGTGGTCAGGTCGTTGACGCGCCCGCCTCCGTGGCGCGGATCGACGTAGGTGTGCAGCCCCACCTTCGAGAACAGGCCCGGCTGGCCCGCCGCGCAGGCCCGGTAGAGCTGCGAGATCACCCCCTGCGGCAGGTTGTAGCCGCGGATGCGGTTCTCCTGCGCGGCCTGCGCCACCTTCGGCATCCGCCCGAAATTCGCGGCGATCACCCGCGTCAGCAGGCCCTCGTGGTGCAGGCGGCCGGTGCCGAGACCCTTGCTGTCGCCCGCGCCCGCCGTCATGATCAGCGTGAGGCCGCGGGGGGCGGCGGTCTCGACGAACCGCTTCTCCAGCGCGGCATGGAGGGCCTCGGGGATGCAGCTCTGCACGAAGCCCGTCGTCGTCACGACGTCGCCGTCCCGGATGAGCGCGATCGCCTCTTCGGCCGTGATGACCTTGTTCTTCTTCATGGGTCGCGCGTTCCTCCTGGCGACTCCACCTTGATCGTGCGGCGCAAGTGATACCTTGCTCGAACGGCGACCGGGAAGTCTTAATCCGACGTAGCCGCGGAGGTTAGAGTTGGTCAATCACCCGCGCAAGCGGTTGAATCCGCGCGCAAATTGCATCCATTATTCGCGTGCTTGCTGCTTGCGAGCGTATGGCTGCCCGTGTCACTTGAATTGATCGCACGCAAGCTTTTGTGCACTGCACGCGTGCTTGTTCGCGAAGCCTCCCCTGGACGAGCCGCGTAGCGGCAGGACGGAGGCCGCGCATCGGAGCGGGAGACCCCGGAGGGCTGCGGCGGCGGCATGGCACGAGGGCGACGCAGGGCGGATCTTGAGGCCGAGAACGCGCGCCTCCGCGGCCTCATTCCCGAGGCCGGATCCGCCGCGGGCGCGGAGGCCGGGGACGCGCCGTCCGGCTTCTCGCAGGGCGAGCTGCGGCTGCTCATCGAAACCATCCCGCAACTCGTCTGGCGCGCGCGGGACGACGGCGAATGGACGGGGGCCGGCCCGCAATGGACGGCGTATACCGGGCAGGCGGAGAGGCGCGCCCTGGGGGCCGGCTGGCTCGACGCCGTCCATCCCGAGGACCGCGAGGCGACGGTGCGCAGCTGGCAGGAGGCTGACGCCCGCGGCAGCTTCGAGGTGCTGCATCGCCTGCGGCGGGCGGAGGACGGCGCCTACCGCTGGTTCGAGACCCGTGCCGTGCCCCTGCGCGACGGAGACGGGCGCCGGGTCGCCTGGTTCGGAACCTCCACGGACGTGCACGAGCTGCGGACGCTGCAGGAGCGCCAGTCCGCCCTGGTCGCCGATCTCCAGCACCGCGCGCGCAACCTCCTCGCGGTGATCCGCCTGATCGTGCGCCGCTCCGCCGAGACGGCCGAGACCGTCGAATCCTACGCCGCTCACCTCGAAGGGCGGATCAACGCCATCACGCGGGCGCAGAGCTCCGCGCTCCGGGATCCCAGACAGGGCCTCGACCTGCGCGCCCTCATCGCCGAGGAGCTGTTCGCCCACCTCGCGCACGAGGGGCGCCAGGCGCACATCGCGGGCCCGCGCGTGCTGCTGCAGCCCCGGGCCGCTGAGCTGTTCTGCCTCGCGATCCACGAGCTCGCCACCAACGCGATCGAGCACGGCGTGCTGATGCGGCCCAAGGGCACGATCCACGTCACCTGGGAGATCCGGACGACGCCGGCCGGCGAGCGGCTGGTCCTGACGTGGCTGGAGCGCGGCGGACCCCGCGCCGCGGCCGCCCCGCTCCGCCAGGGCTTCGGGCGCGAACTCCTCGAACGGACACTGCGCTACGAGCTGCAGGCCGAGACCGAGCTGGATTTCGCTCCGGGCGGGCTGCGCTGCATCATCGATCTGCCGTTCGGACCCCGGATCGGCGTCCGCACCGAGGAGCCCTGACGGGCGTCGCGCGGGGCCGGCCCCCTCAGGCGAACAGAGCGCGGGCCAGTTCCCGCGGCTCGACGGGTTTCAGGCAGTGGCGGATGCGGGCGAAGCGGGCCGGTATCGCGTCCAGGCCGTATCCGGTGGCGAAGACGAAGGGCACGCCGCGGCCGAGCAGAGCATCGGCGAGCGGGAACGCCATTTCGCCCCGCAGGTTCAGGTCGACGACCGCCGCGTCCGGCACCCGCGGCCCGCCGAGCAGGCGCATCGCTTCGGCCAGGGTGGCAACCGGCCCGACAACTTCGGCGCCGTCCGCCCGGAAGCTGCGGGCCATGTCCTCGACGATGTAGTAATCATCCTCTGCGAGAAGGATCCGGCGGCCTTGCAAACCGGCATAGTA
Organism: Methylobacterium sp. A54F; assembly: GCF_053346035.1. Classification (NCBI taxonomy): domain Bacteria; kingdom Pseudomonadati; phylum Pseudomonadota; class Alphaproteobacteria; order Hyphomicrobiales; family Methylobacteriaceae; genus Methylobacterium; species Methylobacterium sp. A54F. The sequence continues at coordinate 74,116 of NZ_JBKFBF010000019.1, forward strand.
TGGTTGCACGGGCCCGCCCTTTCGCAGAGCCGCAGATCTGCAGCCTTCGAAATCCATACATCAAAAACCCGATCGGCGCATCCATTCGCGAGAGAGCGATGTCGTCGGCGATTGATCGGAATCAAACCGTTCGCAGATGTCGACGCGCGATGCGATTTGGGTGTCAGGCCAAGAGGCCGCGGCAACCGGGCTGCATCGCTCAACGGCAGTCGAGCGGCCTGTTCCACGGCTAAACCCGGTGTGACGCGACCGACCTCGCGCGGCGGAGTCAATTACAACCAAAGATTTTACTGATGAGCGTCTCCCCGGTATCCTGCTTGCACCTGTCGCACGGTGTCACCGGGGGCGAGGGCTGGCGCCATGACGACCGATCGGCTCAGATCATCCGAGGGCCGGCGAGCGCGGCTCCTCCGCGGCGCTGCAAGCTTCGGCCTGGACCTCGCGGAGGCGATCGGCCTCGTCGTGCTCCTCGCCCTGGCCGGGCTGCTGCTCTCCGGCGCCGTCCTGTATCTCGCGCTCCACAGAATCTGTGCCGCCTGCGCGCCGATGCGGGCCGGAGAGGGGCGGCGGTAGCGCGGCCGGCGCCGATGCACTATTCCGGTCCCCGGACACACCCGGCCGGCAGCACGAGGCGAGCGTTGGCGCAGCACTGGACCGAGCAGGCCGCCCCCGGAGGCGGTCGGTGACGCAGCCCGACCCGCGCGTGCGCTTCCTGATCGCGGGCGTGCAGAAGGGCGGCACGACCGCCCTCTTCGCCTATCTCAACGGGCATCCCGGCCTCGACATGGCCGCCTGCAAGGAGGTCCACTTCTTCGACCGCGAGGAGGGGGTGGACTGGGCGCAGCCCGATTACGCCGCCTACCACGCCGCCTTCGGCCCGGCCTCGGACCGGGTGCGAGGGGAGGCGACGCCGATCTACATCTACTGGCCGCAGAGCCTCGCGCGCATCCGGGCCTACAACCCGGCCATGCGCCTCGTCTTCCTGTTCCGCGATCCCGCCGAGCGCGCCTACTCGCACTGGCGGATGGAGCGCGGGCGCGGCTACGACGCGATGCCCTTCGGCGAGGCGATCCGGGCGGGCCGCGCCCGGGTGGACGACCCCGCGGCCCCGGGGCACCACCGGGTGTTCTCCTACGTGGAGCGGGGCTTCTACGCGGCGCAGCTCGACCGGGTCCACGCCCTGTTCCCGCGCGAGCAGGTGCTGGCCCTCACCTCCGACGCGCTCTCCAAGGACCCGGACGGCACTTTGGCGCGCGTCTGCCGCCACATCGGCGTCGCGCCGCCCCCGCCGGGGCAGGCGCCGGTCCGGGCCAACGTAGGCTCCGACTGGGGCAGCGTGCCGGACCTCGCGGCCGACGACCGGGCCTATCTCGACGACCTCTACCGCGAGGACGCGGCCCGCTTCACCGCGCTGACGGGCCTCGCCTTCGGGAAGGCCGCGCGATGACCGACCTCGCGCTCTACGTGCCTTCGGCCTCGTTCGAGGCAGTCAAGAACCCGTTCGGTAAGGATACGGCCAATCTCGGTCTGTTTCAGGCGCTCGCCGAGCACGGCGGCTTCGGCGAGCTGACGGTGCTGGCCCCGGAGGCGGTGCCGATCGCCTCGCTGTCGGGGCCGCTCCTGCGTGGGCGGCCCAGCAAGACGCGCCTCAACGCCGGCAGCATCCACGACACCGGTCTCGCCGCCCGGGCGGGGGCGCTCCTGCGCGGGAAGGCCGACCTCGCCGATCTGGCTTGGCTGCGCCGCGCCGCGGGCGACCGCGCCTACAGCCTCGTGGGGCTGGTCCACACCCTCGCCCCGCCCGCGATCCGCGAGTACATCGCGGCGGCGAGCCTCGCACCGGTGCAGCCCTGGGACGCCTTGATCTGCACCTCGCCAGCCGTCCGCGATGCGCTCGATACGCTGTTCGAGGAGTACGGAGCCTTTCTGGCCGACCGCTTCGGCGGCACGGCCCGCCCGAAGCCGCAGCTTCCGCTGATCCCACTGGGCGTCGAGGGCGCGACACTGGCCGCGCAGGCCGACCGCTCCGACGTGCGGGCGAGCCTGCGCCAACGGCTCGGCCTCTCCGAGGACGACGTCCTGGTGCTCTGGCTCGGACGCCTGTCCTTCTTCGAGAAGGCCTATCCGCAGCCCATGTTCCGGGCGATCCACGAGGCGCGGGCGCGCTCCGGCAAGCGCCTCTGCTTCGCGATGGCGGGCTGGTTCCCGAACGGAGAGGTCGGGCGCTCGCTCTACGAGGAGGCCGCGCGGGCCTACGCCCCGGAGATGCCGCTCTTCATCCTCGATGGGAACGACCGCGGCCTCGTGGAAGGTCTCTGGGCAGCCTCCGACATCTTTCTGTCCCTCGTCGACAACATCCAGGAGACTTTCGGGCTGACGCCGCTGGAGGCGATGGCGGCGGGACTGCCGGTGGTCGCCTCCGACTGGGACGGCTACCGCTACACCATGCGCCACGGCGAGGAGGCCTACCTCGCCCGCACCCTCGGCGGTCCGGCCGGCAGCGCCGGCCGCCTGATGAGCGCCCGTCACGTGCTCGGCATCGAGGCCTATCAGGCCTATGTGGGCACCGTAGCCCAGTTCACAGCGGTGGATGTCGACCAGGCCGCCGACGGGCTCGCCCGTCTCGCGGCCGATCCGGACCTGCGCCGCCGCATGGGCCGGGCCGGGCGTGAGCGCGTGCGGACGATGTTCGACTGGCCCGTCGTGGCAGCCGAGGTGCGCAGGCTCATCGAGAACCTCGCGGCCGAGCGGAAGGCGGCCGCGCCCTTCGGTGTCGGCGTCGGCCCGGAGACCAGTCCGGTGAAGGGCGACCCGTTCGCAGATTTCGCGCTCTTCGCCAACGCGGTGCTGTCGCCGGCGCTGCGGGTCGCCCTTTGCCCGGGCGCCAGCATCGAGGCCGTTCAGGCAGAGCTCGCGCGCAGCGCCGGAGTCCGCCTCGACGGGTTCGCCGCCAACTGGCGGGCGAACCAGGGGGAGTGCCGCGCGCTCATCGATCACATTGGTGCGCACGGGCCCGTCTCGGTCGGTGACATCGAGGCCAGGGTGCCGGCGCAGCGGCGCGAAGCCGTGCGCTTGGCTCTCGTCTGGCTGTGCAAGCTCGGCCTCCTCGCCTGGGACGCGCCCGGCTCATCGTCCTGAACGAAGCGGAACCGCAGCATGAGCACGGACACCGACCTCACCACCCGCGCCGAAGCGATGATCACCGGCCTCGATGTCGGCCTGTTCCGGGCGCCGTCCCAGACGAAGCCGAGCGACCGGCGCAGCCTGCTCCTCCTGCAGAATCTCGTGCGCCAGCGCTTCGGTCGCTACGGTTACGTCGAGATCGGCTCCCATCTCGGCGGCACCCTGGTGCCCCACCTCGCCGATCCGCTCTGCGCCTCGGTCTTCTCCATCGACAAGCGTCCGGAGTCGCAGCCCGACGAGCGCGGCACGGTCTTCCACTACCAGGGCAACTCGACCCGGCGGATGATCGAGACCCTCGCCGAGCATCTGCCCGAGGCTGCCCTTCTCAAGCTCTCGACCTTCGACGGGGACGCGACCGCCCTTGCGCCGGACGCCGTCGCGCCGGGCCAGCGCCTGCTCTTCATCGATGGCGAGCACACGAACCGCGCCTGCTTCTCGGACTTCCTGCGCCTCTACCCCTTCGCCGCTGCCTCCGGCGTCATCGCCTTCCACGACGCGAACCTCGTAGCTGACGCGATCCTCAACGCCGAGGCGTTCCTGGCCTACCAGGGCGTACCCCACCGCCTGCTCTTCCTGCCCGAGACGGTGGCGGCGATCCTGATCGGTGAGGCCACCGCGGCGGCGGAGGCGCTGGGGCGCCATGCCCACGACCGCGAGACCTACCTGAGGACCTCCCGCGAAGGCCTGCAGCGCATGGTGGCGGCCCACGTCGCGACACTTGCCGGATCCTGACGGCGATCTTCGACGTCCGCTCCGTGAATATCCAGCCGGGATCCCCCGGAAACGCGATGTGACTTCCGCGCATCGCGCATGACGGATTCCACTTTCGGCTGCGGCTTCACCGACGGGCTATCCTTTCCATTTTACGCCAAGTTAACCATCCGCACACAGCTTGCTGCAAGGTCGGGACTCACCCGTCAAATCCGGCCGCACTGCGATTTCATCTCGAAATTGCATGTGGAGCGAGCATTGAGCGATGCCTGTATCCGAAAATCTCACCGATATACTGTCGCGTTCGCCTAGTTTTTCTGGTCTTTCCGATGTTGCGGCGGGTGCGGGGCGCAGCGTGGCGGAGGCGCCGGTCTCGTTTCGCAGCCTGATCGGGCAGCCGGGGTACTACTACAACGCAGCCAGCAACAT
>NZ_JBKFBF010000190.1:0-290 GCF_053346035.1 Methylobacterium sp. A54F
GGGAGACGATCGGGGCCTGGTTCGACGACGCGGCCGCGCACTGAGGACGGCCGCCGCGGACGGGCGCCGGACATCGGCCGGACACGCCCGGACAGTCGCCCCGGACGGGCAGGGCCGAGCGGCGCCGAGGGCGTGCCGCCGCCGCCGCCGTTGGCGCTGGCGTTGGGCACCGCCCGCTCCGGGAAGCTCGCATTCCCGCCCGCGGCGGAGTTCGTCATGATGGTGTCCGCCCCGGTGGCACCCGGGGCGATGATCAGGTCGTTGCTGTTGGCGGCGGTGGTGGTCTGCCG
>NZ_JBKFBF010000191.1:0-289 GCF_053346035.1 Methylobacterium sp. A54F
CCATGCCACGGGACCCGAGGTGAGCCCTGCGGAAGGCGCCGAGCCGTGCCGGGGCGCGCGAAGGCGCCTTCCGGTTGATCTTGAGATCCCTGGATGCCTCCTTCGAGGCCCCGCTTCGCTGCGCACCTCAGGATGAGGTCGCGGTTGGGGGACGGGCCAGCACAGGGCTTCTCCAACCCACCCACCTCATCCTGAGGTCCCCCCGCAAGGGGGCCTCGAAGGAGTCCTCCAGGGATCGCGCAGCCGCTGGAGCCCTCCTTGAAGGTCGCTCGATCGCGATAGGATCACG
>NZ_JBKFBF010000192.1:0-289 GCF_053346035.1 Methylobacterium sp. A54F
GAACCGCAACGGCAAGATCGCCATGAAGCTCGATGCGGGCGACCACATCGTCCACGTCGAGATCTGCCGCCCCGACCAGAACGTGCTGCTCACCACGGGAGAGGGCCAGTGCATCCGCATCCCCGTGGAGGACGTGCGCGTCTTCAAGGGACGCGACTCGACGGGCGTGCGCGGCATCAACCTCGCCAAGGGCGACCGCGTGATCTCGATGGCGATCCTCAACGCCTTCGAGGCGAGCCCGGAGGAGCGGGCCGGCTACCTCAAGATGCGCCGCGCCGTGATGGGCGAC
>NZ_JBKFBF010000193.1:0-289 GCF_053346035.1 Methylobacterium sp. A54F
ATCCCGTCGTTACCGGAGGCGGGCCACATGACGCGCCCGCCGCGCAGGAGCAGATCGTAGCGGCGATTGTCCATCTCGCGACCTCGTGTTCTCGGCCGACCCGAATCAGTCGGCTGCGTGGAAGAAACGCAGTGTACTGCGCTTTGCACGGGTCGTGCCAAGTCTGGAGACGTTCTATGGAGAGGGTGATGGCGGAGGCAGGCACGCGGGCGGGGGCCGAGGCCCCGCCTGCGAAGGCGGACGCGGCCGGTGCGGGGGAGGGGCCCTGGCCCCTGGCGGAGCGGCCCGG
>NZ_JBKFBF010000194.1:0-289 GCF_053346035.1 Methylobacterium sp. A54F
ACCATCGGCGGCCTGGCGGGCAACAATTCCTGCGGCGCCCGCTCGCCCCGCTTCGGCAAGGTGAGCGACAACGTGCTGGGCCTGGGGGCGCTGTTCCACGACGGCGAGCCCTTCGGCTTCGGGCTCACCGGCAACGAGGCGTCCGGCGTCACGGGCTCCGAGCGGGCCGAGGACCTGGCGCGGCGGATGCTCGACCTCGCGCACGCCAACCGCGACGAGATCGAGCGCATGTACCCGCGGGTGCAGCGGCGGGGCGGCGGCTACAACCTGGATTCGCTGATCGAGCCGC
>NZ_JBKFBF010000195.1:0-289 GCF_053346035.1 Methylobacterium sp. A54F
GGGGGCGCCTGGATCCAGAGGAAGTCAGGCTTGTGCCTGACGATCTGCGCAAGGGTGCGTAGCGCCTGGATCGGATAGCCCACGGTCGCTTTGACGACCCGATGACGGGTTACGGGCCGCATGAATTGAATGTCGTACCCGAAATACGTCCACATCGTGATGGGCCGACGCTGATACCGCGTCCAGGCCACGTCCAGCTGGTTTCGCTGCCGCATGATAAACCCCCAAGGTTCGCGGATTCGGCCGTGATACGCTCGGGCTTGGGCCGAGTCATGATTTCGTTCACGCT
>NZ_JBKFBF010000196.1:0-288 GCF_053346035.1 Methylobacterium sp. A54F
CATCAGGCGCACCGCCACGGCGTCCGGCAGGGCCGCGGAGCGGCGCACGTCGAAGCGCAGCTGCACCGCCGTCGAGAGCTTGTTGACGTTCTGCCCGCCCGGCCCGGAGGGCCGCACGAAGCTCTCGTCGAGTTCCGCCTCGTCGATGGCGATGTGGGGCGTGCAGTGCAGGGCCACCGGCCTCCCCCCTCCCCTTTCGGCCGAGCCCGCCGCCCAGGCGGCTTCCGCCGGGGTGCGGGCCCGCACCGCCAGGGCGTGAAGACCGCGCTTGAACGCCTCGTCCAGGAG
>NZ_JBKFBF010000197.1:0-288 GCF_053346035.1 Methylobacterium sp. A54F
CCGCCTTGCCTCCCCCGGCTCCCGCCTCGCGTTCCCCTGCCGAGGTAAGGCGCCTCAGGCCGCCGGCGATGCCGCCTCGGAGAGCTGCAGGCGGTGCAGGCGCGCGTAGGCACCGGCCCGGGCCATCAAGTCTTCGTGACGGCCCGTCTCCACCACCCGGCCGACCTCCATCACGACGATCTGGTCGGCCTCCCGCACGGTGGAGAGGCGGTGGGCGATGACGAGGGTCGTGCGGCCCCGCATCAGCCGGGCGAGCGCCGCCTGCACGAGGCGCTCCGACTCGGAATC
>NZ_JBKFBF010000198.1:0-287 GCF_053346035.1 Methylobacterium sp. A54F
CCCTTCCTCGACGAAGGAGAAGAAGCCCTGCGCGCTCCCCGCCGGCACCGCCACGCTGACGCGGCGGCTGCGCACCGTCACGGGCTTCTCGTCGTAGCGGATCGACACAGTGACGGGCACCTCGGAACTGCCGGGCGACCCCGCGGGCCCGAGGAGCACGCGCCCCTCGTCCCCGACCTTGACCATGATCGAGCCGTCCTCGAGCCGAGCGCATTCACGGGCCAGGCGGCCCAGCGTGATCTGCGTCCGGATCTGCGAGCCCGCGAGGGTCTGGAGCGCGGCGCCGC
>NZ_JBKFBF010000199.1:0-287 GCF_053346035.1 Methylobacterium sp. A54F
CCGCGCAGCAGGGCCTCGGCGATGACCGCGGCGGCGACCCGCCCCGCCCCCCGGTCGGGCGGGAAGCGGGTACCGGCCTCGGGGCGGCGCCGGCCGTACCGGGCGGCGCGCGCGGTCCCCGGCGGTTGCCTTCGGGACCAAGACGCGATCGGCCCAACGGTGCGGCCGACCGGCGTGAGCGGGCGGCGGCCGTCTCAGCTCGGCAAGAGCTCGGGTCGGCGAACAGGGTTCCGCCTGATAGGCTCGCGGCATGAAGCCCTCGCAGTCCCACCTGTGGCCGGGCGTGC